>JBEGMB010000155.1:0-4024 GCA_041183245.1 Bacteroidota bacterium | reverse complement strand
CCTAATTTTTAATCAGTATATTTGTTTAGATGAATTCGCTTTTTGCTCAGATAAAGGCTTTTGTATTATCCAAGTACTTTTTAAAGCAACTTGGTTTAGTTATCTTATTCTACCTTTCGGTAGTCTTTATTATGATGGTATTTTTGCGATTTTCTACCAACCATGGCGAGCGCATTGAAGTACCTAACTTGGTCGGTAAAAACGCAGAAGAGGCAAAGGTGATTTTAGAGGATTTAGGCTTAGAATATCAAATCTTAGACTCTATTTACGACCCATCAAAACCAGCAGGTACCATTGTTTCGCAAAATCCAAAATCAACGGCTTTTTCCTTGCTATTTGTGAAATCAGGACGTACCATTGCACTACGTGTGACCAAGAAAACCGACATGGTAGAAATGCCAAGCCTTATCCACAGGCAACTAAAATTTGCTGAAAACACGCTACAAAGCAGGGGCCTAAAATGGATTATTCGATACAAGCCTACGAACGATGCGAATGGCTCCGTACTAGAACAACTTTACAAAGGAAATCGAATCAAAGAAGGTGCTCGTATTCCGGTTGGAGCAACCATTATTTTAATTGTTGGAGAAAACGATGAAGGTGAACCCATCAGCATTCCTGACTTCTTTGGCTTAACCTATGGCGATGCGAAATACATTATTGATACCCTTGGGGTTTCAGTAAATTATATTTGTAATGATTGCATTACCAGAGAGGACACCCTAGCATCGCGGGTAATTATTCAGAGTCCTGAATACATTGAAGGAGAAACCGTACCGAAATCTACCCCATTTACCATTCACCTTCGCAAAGATTTCAACGGTTACATTGAAAACGAAGAACAATAATGCGCAGTAACTTTTTAATCTTAGCACTCTTGTGCCTTGTCCATAGTTTTGGTCAAGAACTGGAATATCACACCGGAAAAGACATTGGTATTGAACCAATTTATGGGGTAAAAAAACCGAATTACACAGAAAAATCATTAGGCATCGACAGCACCTTTATTTTTGCTTCGGATACCTTATCGCTTCCCCTATTCGATGATTTTTCCACTAGCAAGTTTCAGGTATTTCAAGGGGTTTATAACGCCCCCGGCAATACACAACAAACGTACTATCGCTTGGTGAATCCGTCAACAAACCTGCCTTTGGCCAATGGATTAAGCTATACAAACCAGGCAACCTTTCGAAGAACCTATGATATTGCAACAGAAACTACAACCGATGTGACCTTCCCTGCATTGAATGTTACTGAAAATAATTTAACGACCTATCCCCCTGTAGGCATTCCAATTTCTCTATATCCTCCATATTATATTTATGATACAGTTGGGGTGCAAGACCAAAGCGACACGATTTGGATAAGCAATCCCGCATATACCCAAGATTCCGCTACAGTGTTTTTTCAAACCATCGAGGATTCTACCAAGATTTGGATAGATCGAATGGCCTATCACAACATGCGTTATGGGCTCAATCCTCGTTCCCTGGGTGTTGCAACCTTTGATGGATTAGATGAGGATGGATATCCCTATCAGTTTGGAAGTGCGGTAACTAATTACGGAGACCGTTTAACCTCTAAATGCATCGATCTCTCAAACTATAATGCAGGAGACTCCTTATATTTTAGTTTTTTATATCAACCTGCAGGTCTGGGGGATGTACCCGAAGCTGGTGATTCCTTAATTCTTGAGTTTTATGCAGAAGACCTTGACCAATGGAAGCACATCTGGAGCGTATCCGGAACAAGTGTACATCCATTTAAACCGGTTCATATTCCCGTAGTTGAAGATGAGTTTTTTCGGGACGGATTTAAGATTCGATTTAAAAACTATGGTGCATTAAGCGGTTCATTAGATCATTTCCATATTGATTATGTGCATTTGCGTGCATTATCAGATTACACCGATACCTTGTTTAAAGATTTTGCCTTGTGTTATCCGCTTAATACCTTATTGCAAGACTACACGAGCGTTCCCTGGGACCATTACAAAAATACCTCAGCCGGTATGATGACAAATGGTTTAGAAGTGAAAGTTTTTAACGGAAGTAATTCCGCAGAGAACTATCAAAATGGTCAAGTAGTCGTCGAACACAACGGTTCACAAGTTGGAAATTTTACTTTACCCGGATTTTTGTTAGCCGAAGGGAATATAAATTATAATCCAAACACCCTATTTACTTCTTACCATGATTTATCTGCCGGATATGAATTTGACAGAACCTTACCTGGAAATCAACAGGTATTCTCGGTGAATGCGTCTGTTTCTGCGCAATTTCCCAACTTAATCAGTAATGACACCTGCGAATTTCTTCAAGGGTTTTATAATTATTACAGTTACGACGACGGGTCTGCAGAGGCTGCGTTTGGTCCAACTGGAGTTCAATCCATGCTAGCTGTTCACTTCAATGCGTATGAGCCCGATTCTTTGCTTGGTGTTTACCTCCATTTTGTGCCGTCTGTAACGGATGTTTCAAGCAAGTTGTTCTACCTGACTGTTTGGGAAGATTTGAATGGTCAACCTGGATCCGTGTTGTTTGAAGACGATGCATTTTCACCAAGACAACCCACCTATGCCAATGGATTAAATAATTTCAATGCATATTACTTTCCAAATGGTCAGAAAATTCCTGTTGGTAGCTCCTTTTTTATTGGATGGAGGCAAGTGGATGCTGTTCGATATAATCTTGGCTTAGACCGAAACATTGATCACTCGCAAGACATTTTCTACAGTGTAGATTTTGGTGCCACGTGGGAAAACCCTCCGTTCCCCGGTTCTGCCATGCTGCGCCCCATCGTTTCCACAGCACTTGATGGAGAACTTGGTATGGGGCAGATACAAACACTTAAATATGCCGTATATCCGAATCCAACGCAATCAGTCATTCATATTATTAGCCCATACAGCGATGAAAAGGGGTTTGAATTATACGATATACAAGGTCGTTTCATCAGTGAAAATCAAGACAACATGATGGATTTAAGCGGCCTGAATTCAGGGTATTACTTCATCCGATCTATACAACACCCAGATCAAGTAATGAAAATTCTACGGTGTGAATGAGGATATTGAATTGCAGGATTCCGAGCAGGATGAGGAGGAATTATATGAACACCATCGCTTTCAGGTAGACCCCGGGCAAAGCATCGTTAGAATTGATAAGTTCCTGATCGACCGGATGCCAAAAACATCTCGGAATCGTATTCAGGTTGCCGCTAGAAACGGGAATGTACTCGTAAATAAAAAGGCGGTAAAACCGAATTATCGAATAAAACCATTGGATGATATTTCCATTGTAATGCCCTACCCTGTTCGTGAAATCGAGTTGATTCCTCAGAACATTCCCTTAGATATTGTATACGAAGATAACGAGCTGTTGGTAGTTAATAAACCTGTTGGATTAGTAGTTCATCCCGGATATGGTAATTACTCTGGTACCTTGGTGAATGCGTTGGTTTATCATTTTAATCACTTGCCATCCCTTCCAAATAATTATTATGGTCGTCCAGGATTAGTGCACCGCATCGATAAAAATACTGCGGGTTTACTAGTCGTTGCTAAAACAGAACATGCTTTAACGCACCTAGCTAAACAATTTTACGAAAAGACAACTAAGCGTATTTATTGGGCCTTGGTATGGGGAGATGTGTCGGAGCCGGGCACTGTAAATAAACATGTAGGCCGTTCCCCAAAAAACAGAAAAGTAATGACCACTTTTGAAGGGGAAGATCAAGGAAAACATGCGGTAACGCATTACAAACCGCTTACTCGTTTTGGATGGGTAACCTTAGTTGAATGTCAACTTGAAACAGGAAGAACCCATCAAATTCGGGTGCATATGCAATCCATTGGGCATCCCCTGTTTAATGATCTCGAATACGGTGGAGATAAAATACGTTCCGGACCGAATACGGGAGCTTTTAAATCCTTCGTAGAAAAGGGCTTTGAAATGTTACCTGGACAAGCATTACAGGCTAAAACCTTAGGGTTCATTCACCCGGAAACCGGAGAAATCTTACA
>JBEGMB010000154.1:0-20720 GCA_041183245.1 Bacteroidota bacterium | reverse complement strand
AAACAGATGCAGCAGGTGCTCCGGTTATCGATCCAAATGATCCAACACGATATAAAACTAAATTGATTGAGAACACCTCAGGGATAGTACAGCCAACCATTGGGATTATTGTAGAATTTGCAACAAAGAAAAAGGCTTTGCCAAAAACACTCAATCTTCAATAATTCGCATAGGGTGCGTTTGAATAAACGTACGCAGTTCGGTTGAATGCTCAAATTTATTTTTTGCAAACTCAACAAACTCGGGACTAAGAAGAAAGGTTTCACTCATTTTCTTTCCATACACAAATATGAGCATGCTGCGTGTAATGAGTAAGTCGGATTGTCGCTCGAGATTATTCGCCACGCCCAATAAATAGTGATCAACGCTTTCTTGATAAATAGCCATCCATTTGGGATCATTCCCGAAATGTGCATCCCATTGGCTTAAGGAGGGATTTTTGTATTCGTAGGTCGCCGTTATGGTTTTCAGAGGTTTTTTTTCTGCATTTAAGGGCGAAGGTTCTTTCTTCAGTAATCGCTTGGGCGTAAGATTTTGTTGAACTGGTTCTTTTGTATTTAGCTGCTCTTGATTTGTTGGCTTGTTGTGTGTTTTAACGATTGATTTTTCTGGCTTAGTTTTTACTTGTTTTGTTGCCGAGTTCTCTGTGGGCGTACAAGCCCAAAGTAGAAAAATTGAAAACACCGTGGTATACTTAAGCATTTGAGTTAATTTAACGAAATTACACATTTTAGTTACTGAAAAGTATTGCCTATCTTTGCACCCAAAATACAAATAAAATGGCAACGAATAGAACTTTTACAATGCTTAAACCTGATGCGATTGAAAATGGTCACATGGGGAAAATTATCGACATGATTATTCAAGACGGGTTTACCATTAAAGCGATGAAATATACGCGTTTAACAACTGAACAAGCGAGTAAATTTTATGAAGTACATAATGAACGTCCATTCTACGGTGAATTGGTAGAATACATGACATCTGGTCCAATCATCGCTGCAATTCTTGAAAAAGAAGATGCGGTTGCTTCTTTCCGTAAACTAATTGGTTCTACAGATCCAGCGGAGGCAGCAGAAGGAACAATCCGTAAAGCATATGCAGAAAGTAAAGGAAGAAATGCTGTTCATGGTTCAGATTCTGACGAAAATGCTGCGATTGAAGGAGCGTTTCATTTTACCGCGAATGAGATTTTCTAATTCGAATTAAATAACTTTTCAAAGACCACCTCGTGTGGTCTTTTTCATTTCCATGAAAAACCTAGAAGCGACCGAAAAACGCAGAACCTTTGGGATCATTTCGCATCCTGATGCTGGTAAAACAACCTTGACTGAGAAGTTGTTACTCTTTGGTGGTGCCATTCAGACGGCTGGTGCGGTAAAGAATAATAAGATTAAAAAATCGGCCACCTCGGATTTCATGGAAATTGAGAAACAACGCGGGATTTCCGTTGCTACCTCTGTTATGGCTTTTCAATATCATGGGAAGCAAATTAATATCCTTGATACGCCAGGGCATAAAGATTTTGCAGAGGATACCTTTAGAACCTTGACTGCCGTGGATTCGGTGATTTTGGTTATCGATTGTGCAAACGGGGTAGAAGAACAAACCAAACGTTTGATGGAAGTTTGTCGGATGCGAAAAACTCCCGTAATTATTTTCATTAATAAATTGGACCGCGACGGAAAAGAAGCGTTTGATTTATTAGATGAATTAGAGAAAACCTTAGCGATTCGAGTGTGTCCCTTAACATGGCCTATTGGCATGGGAGATAGGTTTCAAGGGGTGTACAACATTTATCAAAAAGGCTTGAATCTTTTTGCTGCCAATAAAACTAAGATATCCGAAGAGGTTGTTTCCTTCGAGGACATTAATAATGCGGAGTTGGACGAAATCATTGGGGAACAACCTGCTGCTGAATTGCGTGAGGAATTAGCGATGGTGGAAGGGGTATATGATGAATTTGATAGAAATGCGTACTTGTCAGGGGATGTAGCTCCGGTATTTTTTGGCTCCGCAGTAAATAACTTCGGTGTTAAAGAATTGTTAGATACCTTCTGCGAGATTTCTCCCTCACCGCGTGGAAGAGAAACGGATAAGCGTTTTATAGAACCGTCAGAGGAGAAGTTTAGTGGGTTTGTTTTTAAGATTCACGCAAACCTTGATCCAAAACACCGCGACCGTATCGCGTTTTTACGGATAGTATCCGGTAGATTCGAACGGAATCAATTTTACTATCATGTGCGTTCAGATAAAAAAATGAAGTTTCCTAATCCAACTTCCTTCATGGCTCAAGATAAAAGTGTCATTGATGAAGCCTTTCCAGGGGATGTTGTTGGACTTTATGATTCAGGGAACTTTAAAATTGGTGATACGCTTACCGAGGGTGAGAAAATGATGTACCAAGGAATTCCAAGCTTCTCACCAGAAATCTTCCAAGAATTAGAGAATCTGGATCCCTTAAAATCTAAGCAATTGGATAAAGGGGTTCGACAACTTATTGACGAAGGGGTTGCACAGTTATTTATTCAACAACCCGGTAATCGTAAAATTGTCGGAACTGTTGGTCAGCTGCAGTTTGAAGTAATTAATTACCGATTGATTCATGAATACGGTGCGAATTGTCGTTTTGTCCCTAGGAATTATTTTAAAGCATGTTGGTTAACGTCTGATGATGATGCGGAAATCGAGCGATTTAAGCGAGCAAAATCTAATCACATGGCGATTGATAAAGATGAAAACTGGGTTTTCTTAGCGGAAACCCCCTTCTTGTTATCCATGGCTGAACAAGATTATCCAAAGATTACCTTTCATAAATCTTCGGAATTTAAATTACAACGTAACGACTAGATTTCTTTTAGAATAATTCGATTTCGTCGAATTTGTATGGCTCCTTTGTTTTCTAATTGCTTTAATAAGCGGGATATTACTACCCGAGAGGAATGCAGGTCATCTGCAATTTGCTGGTGGGTGTGGTGGAGTTCTAGATTCCCCAATAACTTAGCCTGATCGGTTAAGTATTTTATTAAGCGTTCATCCAAGCGCATGAAGGCAATCTCATCAATGGTTTCCATGAGTTCAAGCATGCGTGTGTGATAGGACTGTAGAATGTACTCTCGCCAGGAGCGGTACTTATCCATCCACAATTGCATATACTCGCTCGGAAACATGAGTAGGAGTGAAGGCTCCATCGCAGTAGCCTTTATTTGAGAATCCGTGCGTCGCACACAGCATTGTAAGGTCATCGCACAAGTGTCACCGCCTTCAATGTAATATAGTAATAGTTCTTCGCCTTCTATGTTCTCACGCGATACCTTAATTGAACCGTAAACCACAATCGGGATCATTTTTAATTCATCACCGACATGGATGATAATTTCATCTTGAATTGTTTCACGAATTTTGGCGATTTTACTCATCTCCTCGATGAGCTCCTCTTCCAAAATATACCCGATGGTATCGTGTAGCAGTTGTTTTTTATCTACTAGAGGTTGCATTGGCCTTATAACTAAAGAAGAAGTTTGCCCAAATCACTTTAGATAAGGCATATAAATACGGTCCTAATCCAATGAGCGCGATTAGCACTAAGGTGATTTGTGTCCAAACGCCTACGTTATCAAAAAACCAATTACAAGATGCCCAAATGCTTACAAAAACAGCAACGCCTAATGCGTATGACACATACATAGCACCGTAATAGAATCCGGGTTCAGGCTTAAGGTCTAATCCGCAGACTTCACATTTATCTTTGACTTCCCCCATCGTAGAAAATCGGTAAGGGTTTGCAACCATCATATGAGATTCCTGACATTGAGGACAGGTCATGGTAGCGATGCTGTAGAGTTTGGATCCCTTTTTCATGATCAATTATTTCTTCAAAGGTACTCATTCATGAAACCATTTTAGGTAACCTAAGTTACCTTAATGGAGTTTTCGCATGAAATTCTTTCGTTAATTCGATATAGGAGTCGCTATACGTTCCGTCTTGATTTCTTAGCGAAAAATTGGTTTCAATGCGTTGACTAACCTGCTTCGTGTAGGCGCTAATAATACGAACCGCGTGCTGATGTTGATTTAATAAAACATTCCTCGTTTGTTCATGGAATTTATTGGCGCTTGTAAGCGCTGTAATTGCGTGTTCTTGATTATGCGGGTATATCATACAAAAGGTCCCAAACGGAGCAAGTAAGGCATAACAAGCACGAATCCATGCTGAAAATTCTTCGGTAGTGCTATGTTTTTGAGTGTTATTACGTTGAGATGAGCTGTTGTCGGTGAAATAATATGGAGGATTACTAACGATTAGATCAAACTCCGATGTGAAAGGTGCTAATAGATCGCCTTGGATTACCTTAATTCGTTCACGAAACGGACTCGATTCTACATTTTTATAACATTCATCGGCCGCTTTTACATCCAATTCAATACACGTAATCTCGGCCTTGGGAAATCGTTGAGCCATCATAAGTCCAAGAACTCCACATCCAGCACCGGCATCTAAAATTCGTTTTGGGGATTCATGCTGCACCAGTGTACCAAGCATCATTGCGTCCGTTCCAACGGGTAGGGAATGTTCGTTGTGAAGAATACTAAAATGCTTAAAATGAAAGGATCGCAATACCTAGTATGCTTTGGCAAATATTACACGTTGTGCGGAAGGCTTACCGGTAACCATGCAAGTTCCTGCTTCGCTTGGTCCATCGAACGGAATGCAACGAATCGTAGCTTTGGTTTCGTTCTTAATCAATTCTTCTGTTTCTGCTGTACCATCCCAATGTGCTAAGAAAAATCCGCCACCGTCAATGCGCTGCTTAAATTCTTCGTAGGTGTCTACACTAAAGGTATTTGCTTCTCGATGTGCTTTAGAACGCTCCAATAAATTGGCTTGAATTTCATCGAGTAAAACTGTAATGTGTTCAACCACACCATCCACAGCTATGGAAGATTTTTCTTTGGTGTCTCGTCGGGCAATTTCTACTTGTCCGTTTTCTAAATCCCTTGGACCCATTGCCAATCGAATCGGAACGCCTTTTACTTCGTATTCATTGAATTTCCAACCCGGACGTTTATTGTCGTCCCCATCAAACTTGAATCGAATCCCTAAGGATTTCAATGCATTCCCGATGGACTTAAATTTCTCTTCAATCAAATGAAGTTCTTCTTCTGTCTTATAAATTGGAATGGCAACCACTTGTATTGGCGCTAATTTTGGAGGTAATACTAAGCCTTCATCATCAGAATGGGTCATGACTAAAGCTCCCATTAACCGGGTACTCACACCCCAAGATGTTGCCCATACGTGGTCTAATTTACCTGATTTATCCGCAAATTTCACGTCAAATGCTTTCGCGAAATTCTGACCTAAAAAATGTGAGGTTCCTGCTTGTAAGGCTTTTCCGTCCTGCATCATGGCTTCAATACACAGGGTGTCATCAGCTCCTGCAAATCGTTCACTTGCCGTTTTTCTTCCCATAATTACCGGCATCGCCATATATTCTTCAGCGAATGTGGCATAAACTCGAAGCATTTGATTGGTTTCTTCGATTGCTTCTTCGCGTGTAGCGTGTGCAGTGTGGCCTTCTTGCCATAAGAATTCGGCGGTTCGAAGGAATAAGCGGGTACGCATTTCCCAACGCACAACATTTGCCCATTGGTTAATTAAAATCGGTAAATCTCGGTATGATTGAATCCAGTTTCTATACGAGTTCCATATAATGGTTTCAGAGGTTGGCCGTATAATTAACTCCTCTTGTAATTTTGCATCCGGGTCAACCACCACGCTTTTTCCATCATCAGACATTTTCAAACGATAATGTGTAACCACCGCACATTCTTTAGCGAATCCTTCTACGTGGCTCGCTTCTTTACTTAAATACGATTTAGGAATAAATAAGGGGAAATATGCATTGGAGTGACCGGTTTCCTTGAACATTCGATCCAATACGTCGCGCATGTTTTCCCAAATGGCATACCCATACGGTTTAATGATCATGCAGCCTTTCACATCCGAATGTTCAGCTAAATCAGCATTATGCACCAAGTCATTATACCACTTGGAATAGTCTTCTAGTCGCGTTGTTGCGTTTTTTGCCATAGCCTTAAAATGAATGCAAAGGTACGTATTCCCCGCAATTTAGCAGGAGATTTTTCCTCTTAACGTAAATCTTAATTGAATAAAAACTGTTGTTTTGTTGTCTTAAATGCTTCAACAAAGATTGTTTTTACGGTATCACTGGATGGTGAGTTTTTGATTAAATAAACGGTACAATCAACAGTACTTCCACCGTAAGAACCTGGTTTAATGTAGTCTTTCAGGTTAAATTCCGCTAACCCATTTACATCGGTGAATTCAGTCATTACAAATGGACTTTGAGGTGGATTTTGAGTTACACCATCGATTACCACCTTTGCGCTTAATTTCGGTTGACCATTGTAACCAACATATACACGAAGGATGGTGTCGTCTTGCTTGCTGCAACCATTCATTAAAAATCCAACAGCTAAGAGTAGAAATAGGAAGATTGACTTCATGCGGTATTTATTTGAATCAAAGATAAGTAACTTCCCTTGGTTTTACAAATGTTCTTAAATTTGAAACCTATGAATGCTTTGATTGACTTTTTTAAACACATTCACCCGGTTTGGGCCGCTTTGATTGCAACTGTTTTTACATGGTTAGTTACTGCAGCTGGTGCGGCATTGGTTTTTCTGTTTAAAACCATGCATCGGGGTGTATTAGATGCCATGTTAGGATTTACAGGTGGGGTAATGGTCGCCGCTAGTTTTTGGTCTTTGTTGAATCCATCAATTGAAATGTCTGAAAAGTTGTATCCCTCAATGCCATGGATGCCTGCTGCTGTTGGATTCCTTACTGGTGCATTATTCTTATATTTTTTAGATAAAAAAATGCCGCACCTTCACCTCAATTTTAATGAGGATGAAACAGAAGGTGTAAAAACTCAACTCCACAAAACTACCTTATTGGTTTTGGCGATTACGCTGCATAATATTCCCGAAGGACTTGCTGTTGGTGTGTTATTTGGTGCCGCTGCCAATGGACTTGGAGGCGCAACAATAGGCGGAGCAGTGGCATTAGCAATAGGAATTGCCATTCAGAATTTCCCTGAAGGATTTGCAGTAGCAATGCCGTTGCGTAGGGCAGGAGCAAGCCGATTTAAATCCTTTTGGTATGGACAACTCTCGGCTATAGTTGAACCAGTTGCAGGAGTGGTTGGCGCACTTGCAGTGATTTATATACAACCCATTTTACCCTTCGCACTTGCGTTTGCCGCAGGGGCCATGATTTTCGTAGTCGTAGAAGAGGTGATTCCTGAAACCCAACGCGACAAATACACCGATTTGGCTGTATTGGGTTTTATTGGCGGCTTTGTAGTTATGATGATCTTAGATGTGGCCTTAGGCTAGAAGCCCGGACGTCGGGACTTTTGGACTTGTGTACTTATTCTTCCCCCTTTGAAGGGGGGGGGGATGACTCTGACGAGTATCAGACGCTGCCTTCTTTGTCTCAGAGTTTGACATTCCGAGTATCATTTATAATGGTCACCCTCTTTAATCCTCCCTCAGTGCCTTCGCATAAGCTCCGGCGCTAGCGAAAGGGAGGAAGGGAACAGCTTAACTTATAATCGGAATTCTAGACTCTAAACGTCTAAATGTCTTAGTGTCTAAATGTCTAAATGTCTTATTGGACATCGGTACGTAAGGATTTAAGGATGCAAGTGCCTGGAAAGCGGCCCTTCGATACGTCCTTCGGACTACTCAGGGACCGCTTTAACTCAAAAAAAATATACATCTAATGCGGTACCTGAGTCCGCCGAGGCGGATCGAAAGGCGCACCCATAGCAATTCAATAATCACCGAAACGCTCATCAGTATTGAAGCCCGCCGAAATTTTTGCCAATTGCACGCACTCTGAGTAGTCCGAAGGACGTATCGAAGGGTGTGCAATATCTTAGTGTCTAAACGTCCTAGTGTCTAAACGTCCAAGTGTCAAAATGTCTAAATATCCAAATGTCCAAATGTCTTCTTGATTCTATCCACAAATCGCTTCTTCCGTAGCCTTTAGAATTTCTCGTACTTCTTCTAAGGTTGGCGCTTCAGCATAAGTTCTAAGCACAGGTTCTGTACCCGAAGGACGAATCATTACCCATCGGTCGTCATCAAAGAAATACTTAAATCCATCCGTAGTTTTTACCTCACGTACAACATATTTTCCAAAGGATTTGTAGTTGTTTTCTTGACAATTCTTAATGATCTTTTGCTTTAATTCTTCCGTGATATGCAGATCGTTTCGCTCGAATTTAAAAGGTCCTACGATTTCATAAACTTCTTCGATCAATTCATCCAGGGTTTTACCTGATTTAGCCATGAATTCCCACAGAATAAGTCCCATCCAAATGCCATCGCGCTCTGGAATATGACCTTTCACCGCAATACCACCAGATTCTTCGCCGCCAAGAAGTACGTCTTCTTTTACCATGATGGCTGCGATATCCTTGAACCCGATTTTGGTGGTGGTGTGTTCTAATCCGTAATGTTCACACATTTTGTATACACGCGGCGTAACACTAAATGCAATGGCAACTTTTCCACTCATCCCTTTGTATTTCACGAGGTAGTGAATTAACAATAAGATGATGTGATGAGAGTCGATGAATTCTCCATGACTATCATACAATCCAATTCGGTCAGCATCTCCATCCGTAGCTAAGGCACAATCAATGTTTTGATGGGTTTTAATGTACTGCGCAAGTTCTTGTAGGTTCTTTCCGATCGGTTCTGGTGCTTGCCCCATAAACGACGGATTGGGCTCGCAGTGCATTAAGGTAGTGGATGGAAGTACTTGTGGAATAACTCGTTGACCTGCCCCGTACATCGCGTCATACATTAAGCGCAAACCGGAAGCTTGTATTGCAGGTAAATCGAAGCTTGCTTTTACATGGTCGATGTATTCTTTTTCTAATGGAAGCACTTCAATTAGACCTGATTTTAACGCCTTGTCAACCGAAAAACTTGCGTAGTCCACACTGCAAACATCTGGGATGATTGCTTCAATCTCATTGATTTTTTCGGGCTGTAGTGGTCCACCAAATTTGGCCTTTAATTTAAATCCATTATACGATGGAGGGTTGTGACTTGCTGTTAGGATGATTCCAATTTCACATCCGTGTTTGTGGGCACCCAAGGAAATCATTGGCGTAGAAACAAATCCCTGAGCGATATACACTTTGATTCCTTGTTGAACCAAAACCGCTGCGGCCGTATGCATGAATAATTCACCGGCAAAGCGGCAATCATGACCGATAACTACGGAAGGATTATCAAAATGCTGTTTAAGCCAAATGCCAGTTGCCTCAGTTACGCGTGCTACGTTTTCAACGGTAAAATCTTGTGCTATAATTGCACGCCATCCGTCTGTTCCAAATTTAATTTTCTGTACCAATGCTTATGCGTTAAAGTGATTAAATGTTTTTATAATAATTGCTATGCAATCGTCCATTTCTGTTTCAGTAATAACTAATGGTGGGGCAAAGCGAATGATATTTCCATGGGTAGGCTTGGCGAGTAAGCCAAATTCTGCCAGTTTCATGCAAAAGTTCCAAGCCGTATCGCTTTCTGGTGAATCGTTTATAACAACCGCATTCAGTAAGCCTTTACCACGAACTAAGCTGAAAATTTTGTTTTGATTTACGAGTTCCTGCATGGCATTACGGAATTTTTCCCCCATACGACGTGCATTCTGCATCAAGTGTTCATCCATTAGCACATTCAGTGCTTCGGTTGCTACCGCTGCTGCTAAGGGATTTCCTCCAAACGTTGACCCGTGTTGGCCGGGCTTTATAACATTCATGATTGAATTGTCCGCAAAGATGCCGGAAACGGGGTAAACCCCACCGCCCAATGCTTTACCAAGAATAAGTATGTCCGGTCGCTGGTATGTTTCTTGTCGTTCACAACGGTTGCTGCACGAACAATTACCACATACAGCAAGCATGCTTCCTGTGCGTGCCAAACCGGATTGGATTTCATCTGCAATAAACAATGTATTTGTTTCGGTGCAAATTGTCCGAAGGGCTTTTAAGAAATCCGTATGCGGTACTACAACGCCAGCCTCTCCTTGAATAGGCTCTACTAAAATCCCGATGGTGTTCGGTTCACTGAGGGCCTTTGTTGCGGCTTCAATGTCATTGTACGGAATGCTAATGAATCCTGGGGTGTGCGGACCAAACTTATCTTTTGAATCGGGGTCAGATGAGAAGGAAATGATGGTGGTTGTTCTACCATGGAAATTTCCATCACAAACTATAATATTTCCGCGATTCTCTTGGATTCCCTTTACTTCATAGGCCCATTTTCTAGCCAATTTAATTGCTGTTTCTACCGCTTCTGCACCCGTATTCATTGGGAGGAATTTGTCAAAACCAAACGTGGTATTTAAAAACTCTTCAAAGGGTCCCAATAAATTATTATGAAAAGCACGCGAAGTTAGGGTTAAGGTTTTCGCTTGATTTATCAGCGCGTTGGTGATTTTCGGGTGACAATGTCCTTGATTTACAGCCGAATAGGCTGATAAAAAGTCGAAGTATTTTTTTCCGTCAACATCCCACACGTGAACTCCTTCTCCACGCTCAAGTACCACAGGAAGTGGATGATAATTATGTGCTCCGAATCTTTCTTCGAGGGAGATATAGGAAGCGGATTTTGTTTCGTGTGTCATTTGCATAAGCAAAGATAACTCAAGCGAGCTAAATTTTATAATTTACTGCCCGAAACCTTTATTCATTTTACCTTTGACCTATGCTTAAATATATTTGTTTTTCATTCCTTCTTTTTCCGGTTTTTGGTTTCGCTCAAAAAAACATAAGTAATCAGTATAATGCCTGGGCCTTATATACTGGAAATCATAGGATTTCGAGCAAGGTAAATTTAATGACCGAATACCAATGGCGTAGAGCGGATGGGTTCAAACATTGGCAGCAATCCATCCTGCGATTAGGTGTTGAGTATGCAGTAAATACAAAGGTTTCAGTAATGGGTGGATATGCTTGGATTAAAACGTTTCCTTATGGAAGTCAACCCGTTCTTCATGAATTTGACGAAAATCGGATGTTTGAACAGCTTAATCTTAAGGATAAAGTCGGACGATTTGAGATTCAACATCGCTACCGTTTGGAACAACGCTTACTTGAACAGTATGCTAAAAATGCCACCAATGACATTGTTCAAGTAGATCCGGTTTATCGGAATAGAATGCGCTACAGGGCCATGGTCGTGGTGCCACTCTCAAGAAAAGAAATGGGGGATAACACCTTGTTTCTTAATGTGAATAATGAGCTTTTTGTAGGATTCGGTAAAGGAATTGCTAAAAATCCACTTGATCAAAATCGATTGATTGCAGCCTTAGGATGGAGATTTAATCCAGAAACCAATATACAAGTGGGGTATTTAAATCAATTTGTGATTAAATCTAATGCAACGGATATGGAGCGAAATCATAGTTTGTGGATTAGTATGGTTTACAACTTAGATTTCACGAAGATGTTTGATAGAAACTAAGTGGATTAAACAAAAAAAAGGGGCAAAAGCCCCTTTTTACAATAAATGGTTCATTTAGTTTCCGAACCGTTCAATTACCTGTTGCGTTACTCCTGTATTCGAGAACCCACCATCGTGGAATAAGTTCTGCATTGTAACATATCGCGTTAAATCGGAGAACATAGAAACGCAATAATCAGCACATGCTATGGCCGGTGCATTTCCTAGCGGTGACATTTGTTCGGAGAAGTTTATAAATTCATTAAATCCTTTGATTCCTTGCCCCGCAGTGGTAACCGTAGGTGATTGAGAAATGGTGTTTACACGAACTTTTTTAGCAATTCCATAATGGTATCCAAACGAACGAGCGATAGACTCTAGTAAGGATTTTGCATCGGCCATATCGTTGTAATCTGGGAAAATACGCTGAGCTGCAATGTATGTAAGAGCTACAACTGATCCCCATTCATTCATCGCATCGTGCTTGTATAACGTAGCCAAGGTCTTGTGTAAAGACATCGCCGAAACATCCATGGTTTGTTGATAATATTGGTAGTTGTTCTCAGTATAATGTTTTCCCTTTCTTACGTTAGGTGACATACCAATGGAGTGTAAAACAAAATCGATTTTTCCACCAAGGATTTCCATGGATTGGGTAACTAGATTTTCTAAATCTTCCGTGTTGGTGGCATCCGCAGGGATAATCTGACTTCCAGTTTTTTCCGCCAAGCCATTTATTTCTCCCATACGCATGGCAATTGGAGCATTGGTTAGTACAAATTCCGCACCTTCTTCATGCGCTCGTTCCGCCACTTTCCATGCAATGGATTGGTCGTTCAACGCACCGAATATAATTCCTTTTTTACCTTTTAATAATTGATTCGCCATAATTCTATGTTTAGACAAAAATAAGAACTAGTTTCGACATCATGAGTCATGTGTTGCGTTTTACTCAACAACACATTGTTTGAATTGCTAATTTTGAAATATAGGGCCATGCCTCCGATATAATGTGTTTATTTGTTTTAGTATGAGGACCATTTTACTTTTATTGTGTATTTTATTAATCGGTCATGGAGTTTATTTGTCCCAAGATTCACTTAAAACCGATCAAGCCTTGCTCATTTTACCTGGTTTTGGTTCAAAAATATTTGGAACTCGTGCATTGGAGCGGTTTTTCAAACAAGCAGACATGCCTGTCTATATCCCCCGTTATATTTCTAGAAAATCGATTCGATTATCCATGAACTCCTTAGAGCGATATTATCAAAAACAGGGTTTAGGTGAATACAAACAGCTCCATGTTTTGTCTTACATTGTAGGCTCTTGGACCTTAAATCAATGGATTGCTGATTATGGTAAGCGAAATATAAAAACTATTATATACGATCGCAGTCCATTACAAGAACGGGCGCCACTCATATTATTAAAGGATATGGCTTTGGTGAATGCCTTGGTGTTCGGTAAAATAACACGTGATTTTGTAAATACGCCCTATCCGGTCTTGAATGATTCGACTATTATTAAAGGGGTTTTCATTGAGACTTATGCAACGAATGTTGTCCGAAAGCATAAAGAAACAGCCATGGAACAGGGTCCACTTTCTTGGGATGTAATGAACTTAAAGCAACCGGTGAATGATTTCACCTACCTGCCGTTAAATCACGATCAGATGTATACAAAACCTCAAGTATTCGGTAATGAGGTGTTCTATTTTATTGAACATGGACATTTCTCGGAAGCATTTAAGCGCAATGCACCGGTTCAAAATCCATTTATAAAACTAAAGAAGCGATGATTTCGGTATACAACATAAAACCCAAGTTTCAACAACTGATAAAACCGGTGATGGAGTTTTTGCATCGAAAGAAATTTACCCCCAATCATATCACATTAATTGCATTGTTGGGCTCAATACTTACGGGTGTTTTTGTTTATTTAGATTCGGGGTGGCTTTATTTACTGGTGGTACCCATCTATTTATTTATTCGTATGGCGTTGAATGCTATCGATGGAATGATGGCTAGGGCATATAATCAACAATCAGCACTCGGTGAAGTGCTTAATGAACTTGGAGATGTGTTAGCTGATTTGGCTATCTTTTATCCCTTATTAATTAAGTTTGGAATGGACAAGCATCCAAATTTATTGGTCGGTTTTATCGCATTGATGATAATTAATGAATTTGTAGGTGTTTTAGGTAAAGCGATGGGAGGTACACGAAGGTATGAAGGACCCATGGGGAAAAGTGATCGAGCCTTGTTTTTTGGGTTACTTTGTTTGGTGGTTTACTTTTTTCCAGTGGTTTTGTCTTGGATTTATTTTTTGATTATTATTGTTGTACTTGCCATGTTGGTTAGTACCATCGCGCGAATTAAAAACTCATTAAACGCATGAATTACTTTCTTTCGAACCGATTTGCTGATAATAAAGAGGTGCTATCAATTATCTTAGTAATTCTCGGGATTTTAATTTTCGCCACGGTATTGTTCTTTGTTTTGGGAAAGATATTCCCAGGCGACAAGGTAAGAGAACTACAACAGCGCACGAAATCATGGTGGATCATGGCATCCGTCTTTATTTTAGCTACCGTACTTCATCCAAGTATTTCGTTTGTGGCTTTTGGTTTACTTTCTTTTGCTGCATTGCGTGAATTAGCGAGCATCAGTAAGAACATTCGACCGGAAGATCGTCGGGTAATTATTTGGTGTTATTTGGCTATCCCAGTTCAGTATTTTTTAGCGTACATGGGGTATTTTAATTTATTCATCATTTTTATTCCGGTGTTTATGTTTATTTGGATTCCGTTTATTTTGGTGATCCGTGGTTTTACGGTGGAAATTGGTCGCTCCATGAGTGTATTGCCGGTACAGCTGATGTTTACTGTGTTTTCCATTAGTCATTTAGCATACCTATTATCCCTTCCTGAACTAACTGGGTTCAATGCAGGAGGAAGGGGATTATTACTTTTTGTAGTGTTTTTAACTGAAATGAACGATGTGTTTCAATTTACCTGGGGTAAAATTTTAGGCAAGCACAAGATTATCGAGAAAATTAGTCCCAATAAAACATGGGAAGGATTCATAGGCGGATTTATTACAACCGTAGTTGTTGCATATTTCATTCGGTTTTTAACGCCATTCACTGCCATTGAAGCCCTATTTGCTGGGGCAATTATTGCGGGCGGCGGATTTATTGGCGACATCATTGTTTCAGCAATTAAGCGCGACATCGGACTTAAAGATACCGGCAATTTAATTCCTGGTCACGGAGGAATTCTCGATCGGATTGATTCATTAGCTATTGCGGCTCCCTCGTTTTTCTATTTTGTTTACAACCTATATTACGCTTGATGAGGTGGCTTTTGGTGATTTTCTATTACAAGTTGCTTATGCGTCCGTTTTTAAGCATTTTCGTGGGGGTGAAGTTGGTGAATTCAGAAAACCTAATTCATTCGGGTCCTATGATTGTAGTATCTAATCATAATAGCCATTTGGATACCATGTCTTTGATGGCTGCAATGCCTTTCAAACAATTGCTTCGAACCCATCCCGTGGCTGCCGCTGATTATTTTGGAGGCTCATGGTTTAAGCGGTTTCTTTCTAAGTGGGTGCTAAATGCAATTTTAATTAAACGTGCACGAGAAGCAGGGGAGATGAGTCCAACAGAGCAGATGATATCCTTTTTAGATAAAGGACATTCACTTATTTTGTTCCCCGAAGGTTCGCGCGGTGCACCGGAACAGATACAAGAATTTCAAAAAGGAATTGGAGCCATATTGAAGCGTCGTCCAAGCATCCCTTATTTGCCTGTGTTTATGACGGGAATGGGAAGGATTCTACCAAAAGGTGAAAAATTACTTGTACCTTTTGATGCGTATGTCGTTGTTGGTGTGCCGTGTATGGTTAAAGCCCTTGAAGTTGAATCAATTGTTGAGGAGGTAAAACAAGCCGTTTTGGTTCAACGCGATCAATTTGATCATCAATTTAACGTTTAATTTATCCCATTATGACACATCCCGTTCATCATTCTAAAAAATACGAGGAAATCAAGAATCTGAAGTTATTGGCGGCTATTTTAATTGATTTAATAGGGATGGTTTCTTATATCCTACCTGGAGCAAGTGAATTGTTAGATGCAATTTGGGCCCCAATGTCCGCAATATTAGTTTTTATACTGTTTAATAGAAAATTATCTTGGGCCAGTTTTACGTTTTTAGAAGAGTTGCTTCCGTTTACAGATGTTGTTCCTTCAGCAACGATTGCTTGGTATGTTCACTATCAAAAAATGGATAAAAAAACAGGTCAACATTAATTTTTTTAATAGCTTTGAACAACTTAAAATTTTAGAATTATGAAAAAGTTAATGATTGTTTTAGGAGTAGCGCTTTTTACGATGGCATCTTGTTCAAAAGAATGGACTTGTCAGTGTAAAATTAATGGTCAAATTTCTACATCCTCAACTATTAAAGATACAAAAAAGAATGCCGAAACGAAATGTAATGAAGGCGATGTAAGCGTACTTGGTGCAGCGCAAGACTGCGAAATTCAGTAAATAAAATAATTTTCAATTATTCAGGGGGATTCGTCCCCCTTTTTTATTATGAACACTATTGAAACATTTTTTTTAAGCCTTGGTTTTTCTTTTACCGGTGCTAAATTTATACCTTACTTCATTCTTACCCTTCTTGGTTGGTTTTTAGCGAGGTTTATTCACCGAAGGGTTAAAGCTAATACTTCTAAACGATGGTTGCTTGCGCTGTTGTTTATTGGGACCTTCATTCAACCGGTCCTCATTTATTTTGCGCTCAACCCCATTTATCAAGGAGATTTGGTTGATCTCAGTTATAAGCCTGAAACGTCGATGCGCCTTAGTCAATCAAAGAAATTAGTGGTCATTGCGTTGCCAGGGTGTAAGTATTGCTCGGAATCTACCCAACTCATGAAGGGCATTAAGCCTTACACCAAGGTACCGATTGAATATTGGGTATTGGGTTCTGATTCCTCGGATTTAAGCACCTATCAAGCCTTAGTTGGCAGTCAAATAAACTGTCAATTAAAATCAAATCTTTCCGAAGTTTTACCAATTACCGAAGGGAGTTTTCCGACCTACGTTTTAATAGAAAATGGGAAAATCAAAAAAGCTTGGCACAACGATGCCTTTGGCGTACGTGCATTAAATGAACTGAATTAGTCTAGTTTAATTTTATTAAAGAAGAATACAGTCCGCTTGCGCTCAATATCTTTGTCTTTACGGTTAATTATACGTTGAATCCCATAAGACAAGAAGTAGTTGTCGTACCAATGAATAATCTCAGCATAACTCAATCGCGTCTTGTCGTTTTCTGAATTAGTTTCTATGGGTTCAGATTGTTTATCACTCAACACATTTCCATCAAAATCAAATACCTTACTCGTAATTCGATTACTATTGGCATACACTAATTTCAAATTGTTTTGTTGTTGGTCAGCAACGTGGATAAATCGTCGAACAGTCATTGGTTTCTGAGCTAACCACATAGGAAATGTTTGGTCCCAAATCAGGTTTCCGTTTTTGTCGAATTTCGCAATAAACGCATGGGTATATTGGTACCCATCAAACACCTGTACATAGGTAGTGGTAGTTACTGGTTTACCGTTTACATAAGAGGTTGTTGTGCGAGTTTCTGTTCTATAGGTTGCATAATAAGCCTCGCCGATATAGATAAAGTCCTCGTTCACTTTGATTGGACTGTGAGCAGCGATATTATATGAAATATTCAATTCTTGTCCATTATTCGCTTTGCGCTGTTTTTTCTTTTCAATTTTACGCTGCTGATTGGCCGGAAGGTAGCTTAGGAAGTTCTTGAGCTCTGTGAAATTGTAAAATTTTATTGGCTCCAATTGACCTTGAGCTAAGCGAGAGATGAAAAATCCGTTAGATCCACCGGAATTCGGTACAGAATAGGTTCCGGAAAGAATATACTCATTATTGCCAATGTCATACGCTCGAGCGTTTCTTAAGTTATTATCCGTTCCGATACTGATGTCCGTGGTTGCTTGCACTTGTCCTTGTTCATCCAATCGCATTACATAAAGTTCAGTTCGTTTTTTGCTGATATATGCATTGATGCTGAGTAAGATGTTTTTGCTTTCTGGCATGGTCTCCATGTTTGAAAGGCTAAGTTTTTTAGGCTTAAATCCTTCTATTGTAATCGGCGTGGTCTGCTCCGACCCTGAATTCATATCAATTGATATGATGGAAATGCTATAGTTTTTATTAATGATTGCCATCACTGCACGATCATCCATACATGCCGTGTATTTTATGAAGCTACGGTTTGGCAGTTCTCCGGATACCTCTTTAAATGTTTCGTTTGTAAAATCATATTTAACTACCCTGTACTCTGTTCGTCGAGTTTTGAAGAAGAAATACACGTAATTGCCTGTTTGGTAAATTTCATCAACATAGAATTTGTTCTCTATCGTATAGCTTACTTCGTGCGTTGATACCAAGTCGGTATTGTACTTTTCAAATCGGTACGTACTGATTTGATTTTCGTCTTTATCTTGCTTAGAAAAGATCAGCATTCCTTTAGGGCCAAATTCAAAGACGCGTTCGTTGCTGAAGCCGTCCTTTAAATCGAATTCAACACGTTTTTCGGTAACGGCATTCTGTGCAAATATCCCTGCGCCGAATGCAAAGACAATAGAAAGGATTAGGTGTTTCATTCGGTTGGTTTTAAGAAAAAAAAACCCTGACGTGAAGGTCAGGGTTTTTGAAATCGGTTGAACTTATTCAGCTACTACTGAAAATTTAATGGTTTGTTTTACACCTTTGTAAAGGTTAGCTTCTGCTTCATAGGTACCAACTTCGCGAATCGGCTCGTCTTTAATTTTTAATGACTTACGGTCGATGTCATGTCCAGCTGCTTTCAATGCTTCAGCTAATTGGATGGTATTGATTGATCCATAAATCTTACCGTTTTCACCAGCTTTTGTAGCAATAGAAATACTCACATCAGCCAATTTTGCCGCCAATTCTTGCGCTTCAGCTAACATTTTGGATTCTTTGTGTGATTTTTGACGCATTACTTCTGCATGCGCTTTTTTCGCACTTGCCGTAGCAAGGATAGCATATCCTTGAGGAATTAAAAAGTTTCTTCCGTAACCCGGCTTTACAGTTACCACCTCATTGGTGTAACCTAATTTATCTACGTTCTTTAATAGAATGACTTCCATGATTCAAATTTTTATCGATTATTTCAACATATCTCCTACGTAAGGCATAAGTGCTAAGTGACGAGCACGCTTGATAGCCTTGTTAACGCGTCCTTGGAACTTCGCGGAAGTACCAGTAATACGACGAGGAAGAATTTTTCCTTGTTCGTTCACTAACTTCAACAAATAGTTTGCGTCTTTGTAATCGATGAATTTAATGCCTGATTTTTTGAATCGACAGTATTTGTCCTTCTTAATATCTATATTAATCGGGGTTAGGTATCTAATATCGTTTGACATCTCAGTAATTTAAAGGGGTTAATAATTAATTTGCTGATGTTTTTGCTCTGCGCTTTTCAGCGTAGGTCACGTGGTCAGCATCCATACGTACGGTTAAAAACCGAAGCACGCGCTCATCACGTTTCATCATTAATTCATAATCTGCAATTACAGATCCAGCGGCTTCAAATTGAATCAAGAAATAAAATCCGGTGGATTTTTTCTGGATTGGATAAGCCATTTTGCGCAGACCCCAGTGTTCCGAATGCGTTATCTTGGCACCCATGCCTTTGATGTCGCCTTCGAATTTCTGTACTGCTTCCTTTGCCTGATCCTCAGACAAAACGGGAGTTAAAATGAAAACAGTTTCGTAAGAATTCATAAGGTTCTTAATTAGTTAATAAAAATTTAAGGGTGCAAAGATAGCATTATTTTTCTCTTCCCCCAAAGTATTTACCTTGTTTTCAATTGCTTTCTTGGGATTCAATCCTTTTTAAGTAACTTTCGCCTTCAATTCGTAGGTTTATGGGGTATTTTAGTCCGGATTATCTTGATTTCTTTATCGAACTCGCTGCAAATAACCACAAAGATTGGTTTGATCTTAACCGAAAGCGCTACGAAGCGTCTGTAAAGAAACCTTTTGCCCATTTTACTCAAGCCGTAATTGATCGAATTGCGCTCGCAAATCCCTCGTTCAATCATGTCTTAGCCAAAGATTGCATCTTTAGGATTAACCGTGATATTCGTTTTTCTGCCGATAAAACTCCCTATAAACTGATGTGTTCCGCGGTGGTTTCTCCAGAAGGTAAAAAAAGTACCGCCATCAATGGGATATACTTTGAACTCACTCCAGAGCATGTGCGTGTTTATGGAGGGGTGTATGAAATCGATAAGGAAAATCTCCTTGAACTTCGCGAAGGAATCGCGGCAAACTCAGCCGAATTTAAGCGCTTGGTTTCAGCGCCTTCATTCAGTTCTTTTTATGGATCTATTCATGGAGAAAAGAATAAAATGCTGCCTTCACATTTGAAATCAGCCGCCGTGCAAGAACCCCTAATTTTCAACAAGCAGTTCTATTTTTATGCGACGTTTCCTGCGGAATTAATCCTTAAGGACGAGCTCTTAGATACCCTCGTTAAGGCCTACGAAATAGGCAAACCAATTGAATCTTTTTTTAATCAATTTATACATCGATCTTAGTTATGCGCTTTTTAATTTTCACATCCCTTCTTTTGATTGCCTATTCAGCTAGTGCTCAAAAAAAATCCTTAACCGTTACTGAATCCGTACTGAAACAACGCGCACTTAGTCCGCAACGAACGGTTGGATTTTCATGGATTAAAAATAAATCAGAATACACACTCTTATCAACTGATTATAAATCCTTGCTCGCCTATACCCTGGATCAAGAATCAGAAAAGGTTCTTTGTACGGTTGATGAATTAAACAAACTGTTGCCTGATGATGCTAAAATTCAGAATTTATATGGATATGAGTGGCTTTCCTCCAACGAGCTATTGTTTAATAATGGAGCCGTTATTTTTACCTACAATTTAACTATCAAATCGTTAACCATTCTTCGCAAAGGACTGGATGCTTTTGAGGGTGTCTCCTTTCATAATGCATCGAAAAAGTGTGCATACACGTTGGCGAATAATGTCTATTTGGATGGAAAAGCGGTTACAAAAA
>JBEGMB010000153.1:0-3162 GCA_041183245.1 Bacteroidota bacterium | reverse complement strand
CAATTCAGTTTAAATCAAAATCCATAATTTATTAAAAATTTGGATGTATATATTTTGATTGTCTCGAAAAATTGTCTCGAAACAGCAATACTAATGAAGTGTTTTTTACCTCATCCCCCCAACCTGCTTTTATCCAAACTGCGGTTGTTTGGCTTCTGCACCTAACGTTTCCCCTCTAGTTTAATTTGTTTATATTTATCCTAAAATCAATGTTCAAGAAATTACTTAGTTCCCTTATTTTTATTAGCTCGATAGTTTACTCGAATGCCCAGGTTGGTGAGTGGATAGCTGCCAATCCTGGATTAGGGATTGACGTGGCTGTAGATCCTTTTAACGATAGCTATACCTGCGGTCAAATTGTTGGGGCGAATAATCAAATTGGTCCGTCTGTAATTAGTAGCAATGGACTTCAAGATGTTGTGGTGCAAAAATATGCTTCGAATGGTGCATTGTTGTGGGTGAGTCATTTTGGAGGTGCGGGCAGTGATTATTCATCTAAAATTGTGTTCGATGGTGTAAATGCCGTCTGGGTGGTGGGTCACTTTCAGCAAACCATGACGGTTGGTCCATATATACTCGTGTCAAGCGGGGGATATGATGTTTTTATTGTAAAATTAGATGCGAGTAATGGGGCGATATTAATGGCTAAAAAAGGGGGAGGAACCACCAATGATTACGCCATGGACTTGAGCCTGGGATCCAATGGAAATTTGTTTTTCTCAGGGAATTACAACGGTACCTTTGTTTTTCCTGGTGCAACCATTAATTCTGTTGGCAACGGCCACGCGTTTTTATTGGAATTAGATTTAGCAGGAGTTCCCGTGCAGTCTTTTGGTATAACCGGTGGAGTTTCTATTTGGACGCACACGGTAGATGTAAACGGCAATATTTACATCGGAGGTTTTTCAACGGCTGCATCTATTGGATTTAATGGATCCGCCCAGTCTATGAACGGTCAGAATCACTTTATCGCCAAATTCAATGCCATGGGGGTTTTTCAGTATAATATCCTCTCCCTATTTAATGGGGAGATTTATGGATTATCTGCCGACTCAACTGGAAATATTTATTTCACTGGAAATTTCGATTCTCAAGCGAGTTTTGGTCCAATTTCTTTAGTGAATGGCGCAAATGATAACGCGCTTCTAGTTAAGATAAATAATAATGGAACGTACTCATGGGCAAAATCCTTTGGCGGAAACGGAAACGATCAGGGCTATGACTTGAATTGCAAAAGCAATACGCAATTGTTACTTACTGGTGTTTACACTGGAAATATCACGTTCGGCACTGTGCCATTAACTGGCGGTGCGAATGCTAGGGCGTATTTAGCGAAAATTGACACCAGTGGTCAGGTGACTTCTGTTGTTTCTGGTTCGTCAACGAATTCATCCGTTTTTGCTAATTCAATCACATCTAATGGAAATGGTATTTATTTGTCGGGTACTACTTTTGGAACCATGAATATGGCTGGACTTTCCGCCTCGGTTTCATCCTCCTTTTTGATAAAAATTGCAGGAAATTCTAATGCGATTACCGGAAAAGTCTTTCAAGATGTAAATAATAATGCCTTATTGGATATTACTGAAGTTGGTTTGCCAAACGTCATGGTGCAGGTCACGAATGGTTCATATCAAGCACTATCTGCTAACAATGGGTTCTATGAAGTGTTTGCCAACGCAGGTACATACGCGGTGAACATTCCAAATATGCCATTATACCATACGCTGAGTACTCCGTTGTTGCAAAATGCCATTTTCGTTGGCTTGGGTAATGTAGATTCACTCCATCATTTCGGACTTGTTCCAACGCCTAATATGCCCGATTTACGCGTGACAGTTACACCAACGACCGCTCCGAAGGCAGGGTATGTTCTCGGGTACATGCTATCCTACAAAAATGTTGGTACAGTGGCACAAAATACGACCGTGAACTTCACGCCTCCAGCAGGGATTAACTATTTATCTGCATCACCCGTTCCAACGCTTCAAATCGCCAACAATTTCCAGTGGCAATTAGGTGTTTTGCAACCCGGACAACAAGGTGCCGTGTTCATCCAATTTAACATTCCCGTTGGAACTCCTATAGGTTTTCCACTTGCGTCTCAAGCCCAAATTACTCCTTTAACAGGTGACTTAACTCCTATTGATAATGTTGCTACAAGTCAAATTCAGGTTGTTGGTCCATACGATCCAAATATAAAGTTGGTCGATAAAGACACGCTTTACAATGTATCGAGCGCTGATTGGTTAGAATATACCGTTCATTTTCAAAATGTTGGAAACGATACCGCATACAATGTCGTTATTATTGACACCCTTTCAACTTTTTTAGATTTAGCTTCCTTTGAACTTTTAGCAATGAGTCATCAACCTTTGGAAGTGAGCTTTGAGGGGCAAATAATGACCTTTCGCTTTAATCAAATAATGTTACCAGACAGCACCACCAACCAAGTTGGTTCGAATGGATTCGTGAAATTTAGGTTAAAACATCCCGCCTCATTACCATTTCTCACAGAAATAAACAATTTCGTCGATATTTACTTTGACTTTAACGACCCTATTCGAACAAATACTGCCACCACCATTCACTTGGATTCCACGATTGCTCATAGTTCAATCCTTGAACTAAACGACGGGTTGCGTATTTTTCCGAATCCTACGGACGCTGAGTTAACCATTAAATTATCAAAATCCCTAAATGAATCTATGCAACTCATTTTAACGGATTTGAGTGGAAGAGTTCATCTCGTGCAAACAATGAACGAACAAGAAACTACGATAAATACTTCCGCGCTGAAACCTGGATTTTATAACGTACAGGTAATGAATGGCAATTCTCAGTGGAGTGCAAGATTTATTAAAATATAAGTGGGTTTTGTGAATGTAGTTGAAATGTAGCTACAGGTCTGTTTTCCGTAAAAGGATGTTTCTTTTCAATCATAATGAATAGCACCAATCAACTTTTAAGCGCCCAACCTGCTTTTATCCAAACTGCGGTATTGTATAGCCTCTGCAACATGCGGTGTTTGAATGTCCGAAGATCCCTCCAAATCCGCAATCGTCCGAGCTACTTTCAAGATGCGGTCGTACGCACGTGCAGACAGACCTAAGTGTACCATGGCTTGTTTCAACAAGGCCCTTGACGACTCATCTAATATAC
>JBEGMB010000152.1:0-4454 GCA_041183245.1 Bacteroidota bacterium | reverse complement strand
CCTGATGCTGACATTTATCGTCAGCATTCAATGGATAGAACGAGCGTTTCCTAAACGCTAAATATGGGTTCGATTCCCGTCGGAGCTACTTTTTTTTAATGATAAAGCATCTTTTTGTTTTATTTCTCGTTTATGGTTACATTTGATACCAAAATTTACACTATGAGAATTTTTTCAATTTCACTTGCCTTAGTTGGTTTTTTAATCGGAGTTAGCTCATGTATTGAGCATGAAGTGGTTCCACCACCAACCAATACGGTTAATTTGGACGCTAACTTTACAGGATATGTAAGTGGTACACAAGTAGAATTTACACAAAATGTAAACAGTTATCTAGGATATACTTCTTCAGAAACTTTTGTTCAGCCTTCTCCATTGCCTTCACGAAGAGTATACATGTTTGAAATGACATCTCCAGTGAATCCGGTAAGTTTACGGATCAAATTGGGCGCGTTAAACTGGGATTTAGCAGCCAATTCAGAGCCAAGTTTAACGATGTTTAATGATTTCACCATGAATGCTTCTACGGCAGCGCCTTCTTATTCTAATGCTGCAATTGCTGGTTTTGAAGTTACTTACACAGATAACACATCCCGAGTATGGTTATCAAAAGAAAATAACCCGGTTCCACAATCCGTTACGTTTACAAACATTAAGCATGAGTCCGATGGATCCGGAGATTATTCGTTTTTTGATTGTAATTTCTCTTGTTATGTATACAGCTTGAATCCGCAAACCAATTTAGTTGACTCCCTCCCGATACAAAATGGAAAGTATCACGGGTGGTTTAAACGCTAATTGAATGCCGCAACTGCGGCATTTTTTTTTGACTGTATGGATCGGCTTAAAATAGCAATTATCGGTGATTATAATTTTACATTTAATGCACACCATGCAACAAACCTTGCATTAGATCACGCCTCGATTTTTTTAGATCTAGAAATGAGTTACTATTGGATAAGAATTCAAGAAGTAGCTCAGCAAAAGGTTGCATTTTTTGACACCTATGATGCGTTTTGGATTGCACCAGGGCCTTACCTTAATCCCTTTTTTCTTCAAGGTATTTTTTATCGATTAACGCAATTAAACAAACCCGTTTTAGTGACCGGCGAAGCATATAAGTTGTTTTTAGAGTTCTTGATTACCAAACAAGGAATGAATGCAGCGGGGGAGAAGTTGATTTCAGATAATCTAGTTACCGGTTCCTATTTTGAGTCAATTAGTATTGTTCCAAGATCTAAAGGGTTTAGTAAGTTATATGAGCATTTTACTACCAACGAATTGTCTGCGGTACGATATAGTCTATATCCAAATCTTGTATTGGATTTAGTGTCAAATAACATCGAAATTGAAGCAGTTAATCAATTCGAAGACCCTGAAGCTTTGAGTATTAAAACCCACTTCTTTTTCTTAGTGCTGTCTTATTATCCGCAGGTTTCCTCTACGCGAGACTTGCCACATCCTGTAGTTTATACCTTTATAAAAGCTGCGTTTAGTCATCAACAAGACACCCATTCTCCAGATTGAGTATAGTATAAATAACCTTGTATCGGAAGGTTATACATTTGTGATAAGGTTAATTTGTATGTGTTGAGCTGTTGGCGATGTTTGGGTTGAGCTTGTCCTGTTTTAAAATCAATAACAATAACCTGATCAACCAACACAATTATTTTATCTGGTCGCACCAAGGTGCCATCTGGTGTCATAATCCACGCTTCATTCTGAATGTTGGTCGAATTTTTAATCCATGTAGCATAGGTAGCGTCTTTAAAAACACGTTCCGCCATGTGAAGAATACGTTCACTTGCGTCAGGTAAAACCTCGGATTGATCTTCAAGCACTTTAATGTGCTCAGGGACCTGACCCAGTGTTACACACGTTGCCATAATGCTATGGAAGGCTTTTCCTAGTAAAGTTTGGTCACTGTCAAAGCCTTGTCTTACCACCAATTCAGGGTACCACAAGCGGTCACCGAATTCCATCGGATGGTAAAAGGTATCTGTTGCCACCTGCCCTATAGCCGCTTCCTCTTGGCCCAAAGAAAGAGACAACACACCGTCGGTAAGATGTTCAGGATAACAATTCACCAATAAGTCATGCAGGGGTTTACCCATTTTATTGCTTTCAAATAAATTGAAAACATAGAGTCGATGCACAGGCCTCGTCATGGCAACATACAATAAATTCAATTTGTCCATAAAGAATTGATTTGATTCTTTTTCGGAAAAAGCTCGAATTTCACTGAGGGGACTGTTTTTACTTAGTTTTCGATAATACACTTGGTCTGCTCCTGGAATCAAATAATAGGATATCGTATCGCTAATGTTAAAATTCACATTGGGTAGAATTACTACCGGAAATTGCAAGCCTTTTGATTTGTGAATGGTCATGATTTGAACCGCATCGTTGGTTTTAGGGAATTGTATCGCCAACTTATGTTGGTTCTTCTCATAATATTCAATAAAGCTGTTCAAGTCTACTTTACGTCCAATTTGAAAGTTAAAGCTTAAATCCGCAAAATGATGCAGGTACACATCTTGAGTTTCTTGCCAACCCATAAGGTCATAGAACTTTTGTACCAAGTCGTATAAGTTGGTATAATTGATGAAAAAGGATTCTTCTTGCTCAAAGTACGTAGTAATAAATCTTAGTACATTAAATTCTCGCCGTCCATTAGGGTTTACATCAAATAAGGCCAAGTAGGCCAATTCCGGGTCATCGTTTGTAAATCGCAGATATAAATCAGCGAATTTCATGAATTCCTTGTCATTTGATGTTTTATTTCGAATCTTTAAATATGATACAATGAGTCGAATTCTTGCATCCGAATGGATCAGTAATGAGTCAGCGGAAACCACTTTGTATTTATTTTCAGTTAAATACTGTGCGATTTTATTCCCTTGGTCGTTCTTTTCACTTAGAATACAAATATCTCCGGGCTTAAATCCATCCGCCATGCATCGTTCGATTATTTGAATGATTTCCGGAAAAACATCGATGCTAGAGTTTTTGGCATCCATACTTTTTATTTCTACATAGCCTTCAAAGGACTTTATTGCATTTTGATGTACAGATTTATAGAAATCCTTCGCTTCGTTGGGTATTAAAGAGCGGCTTGCTTCAAACAGTTTATTATTGAATTCAACAATCGATTTTCCAGACCGGTGATTATCCGCTAACTCTTCTAGCATCCCCATTTGAAGGAAATATTCGGATTGTCTTGCTACCTTCGGATTGTTTTCTGGATTGTAAATACTCGGTAAAGCAACAAATTGCTCAGCAAGGCCATTGTTAAAACGGTAAATCGACTGTTTAGCATCTCCAACAATGAGATTTTTGTGGTTTTTTGAAATCGATTCCTCGATTAGTGGAATCATATTCAACCATTGCATCCTTGAGGTGTCTTGAAATTCATCCAATAAAAAATGATGCAATTTATTCCCCAATCGCTCATAAATATATGGCGCGTGCTGATTTTGTACTAGTCCACTGATTAAGCGATTAAACTCAGAAATTCGAATAAAATGTTCGTTTTCTCGAATCACATCCATTTCCTTGGCTACATATTGAAGTAATGCAAGATTATAAAATGTTTCCCGGTAGAATTTTAGCTTAACATAGGGTTCATTCTGTTCGTTATAAAAGTCTATCAAGTCGCTAAGTGCGATTGTTAATTCCGTTGAAAAAATGCCTTCATATTTACCTTCATTCAATAAATTTATAACCGTATCCGTAAGTAAGCCCTTCTCTGGCCATTGAATTAAAGAACCCAGGCGACGAATCGGATTCGATGTTTTACTTTTTTGTGGTAATTGTGCGTCTTCAAGTCCAGATTCTTCAAATAATCTACTGACGTTTGCTCCTTGTCGAATCAAATCAGCTAAGAGGGCATCTTGACGCTGCGCAGCCTCTTTTAATTCTGTTTCATGGTAGTCTTGCTCAAGTAAGGATTCTACCAACTCTATATACCGTTCTTTGGAAAGTATTCCGCAAAAATCAATTAATTGACTTCTAAAATTCCAGTTTGTCTCTTCGTCTAAGTTCTTTTTGGTGTAATTTTCAACCAATTGAGTTAAGGCTTGATTTTCTGCTGTGCCTAACTTGGCAAGGATTGAATCAATTACTTTTTCTAAAATGTCAGCTTCATTTAGAATAACCTCGAATTCTTGGGGTAAATTCAAATCACGATTAAAAGATCGAATCAACCGAAGATTGAATTTATCAATCGTAGAGATTAAAAAATCTTCATACCCGTGAAGAATCTCAGATAATATTTCACTGGCTTTTGTAGGGAAAGAATGAACAGGCATTCCTGTGGATTCTGAGATTTTTTCCATCAAACGTAAGGTCCCTTCATCCCCCTCTTTATACGTTGAAATGTCATGAAGTGCATCCAAGATTCGCTCTTTCATTTCATACGCCGCCTTGTTGGTAAAGGTCATTGCGACCAAATG
>JBEGMB010000151.1:0-27463 GCA_041183245.1 Bacteroidota bacterium | reverse complement strand
GACTCGCACGAGCAGCATAGCAACAACATTAAGATACCACCAAGGCGGTAAGAACGGATCACGGATGTAAGATAATACATTGTTTACTTAAGATGGCTTGATGTGTTGAATCAAACACCGTGACGAAATAATTGCCAGAATTCAAATCCAAACTGTGCTTGCCACTTACTCCATTCATCACTCCCGATGAAACCATGCGTCCTGATAAATCAAATACCTTGAAGTACGCATGCGCTAATTCCTTCCAATGAATGGTTGACCCATCAACCCAAAATTCTGGGGTAACATTCGTGTTAAGACTTGCCGTTAAAGGCTGCATAAAGACCGGATATGTAAGCACATTAGCCATTATCGAGTCATTAAGCCCGGTTTGATCATGCAACACTCCAACCGAGGATAAAGGCATATTTCTTAACCATTGATCGACCTGACATGCCAAATAAATATCCATTTGACTTGACGTTGTATTCGTTTCAATGACTGGCATCTGAATAGTTCGTTGATTGTGGTCTCCAAGGTTATGCATTTCGAAATATGCATCAGGAAGTTGATCATTATTGCTGTCTGCTTCACCGCCAACAATCATATGCATATATCCAAACTGCCATCCCCAATACATGGTTGGATTTTGAAAACTCAACGGATGTGTATCCGGATAAGAAGAAATGTCAACAGCCTCTGCTCCTGCCTGGGTGTTCAACCGTGAAGGTACACCAACCATAAATCGAATACTCTCAAGGTCTTGAATGTTATAATTTCCGAGGTAGAATCCAAATTGATCCGGAGTAAACAAGTGCACTGAAGGATTGATATTGGTTTGAATTCCACCGTCGTGAAAAAGGACGATGTCTGAAAGATAATAATTGAAATGGTCGAAATTAACTGTAACTCCATCCACTCCGGTATATACTGTATTCAAAGCAAACGCTTGGTTTCCGAAGGTTGGATTAATGTGAATGAAAACATCTTTTTGAGCGGATAAATTCCCAAGAACATTCGAGAACAACAAAAACAAAATATAATTTTTCATGTTAGTTTTTTTTAGCGATGTAAAGTACTTCATCCGCAGAAATCCTGTAGCGATCAAATACTTCCGAACTTAAATGATCTTTTAACCAAAACTCTTTTACTTCAAATCCTGCATTTTTTAAGTACTCAGGGTAATCTAATCCAAACAAGCGTACATGATCTTTTTGCCAATAATACTTTTCACGGTCTTCAGGGGTGGTTATTGTCGGATCTTCCAATGTTTTCTCTCGGGAAACATCTTGAGGCACTTGCATGATTGCCCAGCCGCCGGGCTTCATCACACGAAACAATTCACGCATGCATTGATTCGGATCATCCACGTGCTCCATCACGTGATTACAAAATACTACGTCGAAGCGATTATCCTCCAAGGGGATTTGATGCAAATCAAAATGCATATCTGCGATTGGAGAAACAATATCGGCAGTTAAGTAGTTCAGGTTTTTTTGTTTTCTAAATCGTTCAATAAAGCATTGTTCAGGGGCCATATGCAATACGGACAGAGAAGGTGCAGTAAAAAAGTCACTATAATCCCTAAGATACAGCCACATTAATCGGTGACGCTCTAAGGTTAAATCATAGGGACAAAGTACATTTTCTCGATGTGCAACCTCTGAACCATATGAAAGAAATTTTGAGAACTTACGCTCGCAAACTGGGCACTCTACCCTATCGCCTCGATATAACAAGGGTGCAAATTTTTTGAATATATAGCTCAATCGAATCAACAAAGGACGAGGCAGTGTATTCAACAAGAATTTATATAATCGTTTCACGGGGTAAATTTACGACAAAAAAAGTGGAAAATTGGTCGTTTGAACTGCAACCCATCAACCAATATCGCGTAAGAAAAGACTAATCATGAAATCGTTTATATCCTTTTTTCTACTTGCTTTATTCGGACCCGTTCTTGCGCAAGAGCAACCCATAGCAATTCATGATTTTAAAAATCAACACGTTATCTATGCAGACCTTGGGATAAGTCCCGCTCCGTTTAACATAAGCTATTCGTTTCCATACCAGGTTAGCAAATTGAATTATAAAAACAACTTCAAACCTATTTTAGGTCTTGCCTATGCATACAAATGGTTTTCTATGCGCATAGCATTCCCTGTGTTGCCGGGGGTGCGATCCATCGAAAAGTTTGGAAAATCGAGGCAATTTGGACTTGGGTTTGATTATAACTTTAAGCGCTTATATACAGATTTAGATTTTAGAATAATTCAAGGATACGTTATAAAAGATGCTTACGCTTTTGATACGAGCTTGACAGAAAATACGCCGAACAATATCCTGCCAGACCTTGGCTCCCTTAATCTCGCGTTGAATTTATGGTATTTTAATCACGATGACTTTAAAATGAATGCCCTTCAAGGCAGGCGAGCTCATTTTGAAAAACAAGTACATACCTGGTATTTGAAAGGTACGTTAAATTATTTTGGCGTTACGAATGCAAGGGGAGAAATCATTCCTTCACTGCTACAAGATGAGTTACAAAGTAAAACCTCAGCCCAGGCTTATTCTGCACTTGATTTTGGAATCATTCCCGGCTATGCCTATGCAAACCGAATCAATAATTGGCAAATTTCAGGATGGGCTGGACTAGGCCCTGTAGTACAATCCAAATTTTATACCATGGACACCGGAGTACAAGGTTTTTTAGGCTTAGCTCCGCGTTATGACATTCGGTTAGTAGGTGGTTATTCTAATAATCAACGATTCTTCTTGTTGGCGGCAAATTTTGACAATAAGTCGATCGCATTTAATACGCTCGCTTATAAGCAATACTTTTATACCATTCGCTTGGTTACAGGAATACGAATACCTCCTAAAACATCGAATCCAACAACTGGTCGTCAACGAAATTAGGTAAGGTAACCTTAAGATGTGGCTCCATTTCCATGGCGCGTTTAATGGCATAGGTTGCATTCGGGTTTCTCGCCCAATTTCTTCGTGCAATTCCATTATTCACATCCCAATGAAGCATCATTTGAAGGTTAACAGATGCACGTTCTGAGCCATCTAAGAGCATACCAAATCCACCATTGATTACCTCACCCCATCCTACACCGCCACCATTATGAATAGAAACCCAAGTTGCCCCTCTAAAACTATCTCCGATCACATTTTGAATGGCCATATCGGCGGTGAATCTGGAGCCATCGTAAATATTACTTGTTTCCCGAAATGGTGAATCTGTTCCAGAAACATCGTGATGATCACGACCAAGAACTACTGGACCTATTTCACCGCGTGCAATTGCCTCATTGAATGCCTTTGCAATACGCATTCGTCCTTCAGCATCAGCGTATAAAATACGTGCTTGGGATCCAACTACTAAGCGATTTTCTTGAGCGCCTTTAATCCATTGGATATTATCCATTAATTGCAATTTGATTTCATCAGGAGCTTCTTCAAGCATGTGTTCTAATACCTCACATGCGATTTCATCTGTTTTTTGTAAATCTCTTGACTCACCCGAGGCACATACCCAACGGAACGGTCCAAACCCATAATCAAAGCAAAAAGGACCTAAAATATCTTGAACATAAGAAGGGTATTTAAAATCCAATCCATTTGAAGCCATTACATCCGCTCCAGCACGCGAGGACTCTAACAAGAATGCATTCCCATAATCGAAAAAATAGGTTCCTTGCGCGGTATGTTTATTTACGATTGCAACATGACGACGAAGCGATTCATAAACTCGCTCCTTGAATTTGGCTGGATCTTCAGCCATCAGTTGATTGGATTCCTCATACGATAATCCTGCTGGATAATAGCCACCAGCAAACGGATTATGTAAGGATGTTTGGTCGGAACCTAAATCCACAAATATGTTTTGTTCGTCGAATGCTTCCCATACTTCTATTACATTACCGAGGTAGGCAAGCGATACGACCTCATTAGAAGCCAAGGCTCGAGAAACGCGCTCACACAATGCTGGAATGTCAGAAATCACCTCGTCTACCCACCCTTGCGAATGTCGCGTATGCACCGCCTTTGGATTTACCTCCGCAGTAACACTGACTACACCGGCTATATTCCCGGCTTTTGGTTGTGCTCCACTCATCCCACCAAGACCAGCGGTGACGAATAATTTTGTATTTGGATTCCTATTGGATGTAGCAAATCTACGCAGCGCATTTAACACAGTAATGGTTGTTCCATGAACGATGCCTTGCGGACCGATATACATATACGAACCCGCTGTCATTTGCCCATATTGTGTAACGCCTAAGGCGTTAAATCTTTCCCAGTCATCAGGCTTACTGTAATTTGGAATCATCATCCCATTAGTCACCACAACACGGGGTGCGTTGCGATGCGAAGGGAAAAGTCCCATGGGATGACCTGAATACATGACTAAGGTTTGTTCATCGGTCATGATCGACAAATAATGCATCGTCAATAAATACTGTGCCCAGTTTTGAAAAACGGCGCCGTTCCCGCCATATGTAATGAGTTCATGAGGATGCTGTGCCACACGGGGATCCAAATTATTTTGAATCATCAACATGATCGATTTAGCCTCTAATGATATCCCTGGATACTCGTCAATTGATCGAGCCTTCATGGAATATGTAGGCCGATAGCGATACATATAAATCCGCCCGAACTCGGCTAATTCCTCAGCAAACTCAGGGGCAAGCACCGGATGCATACTTGAAGGAAAATAACGTAAGGCATTCTTAAGTGCTAATTTTTTCTCTGGTTCTGAAAGTATTGCTTTACGTTTTGGTGCGTGGTTTACTTGCGCATCAAACCCTGGATGTTCAGGCAAATGTGATGGGATTCCTTGACTTAATTCTTCTTTAAATGTCATGACATTTGAGATTTTCCAATTAAAAATACTACCGGTGATTTAGACAAATCTTTGGCGTGTTCTCTCCAATCTTTTACACTCATGGTTTGAATACGCTGATTTGGGAGCGTGAGGTTCGCTGCAATACATAATTCACAGGTGTCACCCAATTCATTTAATAAATCCTCGAGTACGTTCATATTTCGAAACGGGGTGTCCATAAATAAGTGGGTAGCACCCGTTCGGCGCGTATCCATTTCAAAATCTTTCATTTTTTTGATTCGGTCTTTCCGTTCCTTCGGTAAGTATCCATGAAAGGTAAAAGACTGCCCTGAGAAACCACTACCCATCAAGGCGAGCAAAAATGATGAAGGTCCAACCAAGGGATTTACGAAAACGCCCTGCGAATGGCAGAGAGCAACCAACTCTGCTCCCGGATCTGCAACACCAGGACATCCCGCCTCAGAGATTACACCTACGGAATTCCCTCCGAGTATCGCTAATAAAATCTGCATCACCTCATCTTTCGAAGAACGTTTATTCATTTGATAAAACGTACATTCATCAATCGGAAAATTTCGGTCTAGTTTTCTCAACAAACGTCGAGCAGACTTAATTTCTTCGACAGCAAAATGTCGTAATTCACTAATAATATTCGTAATGTGCTGAGGTAAAATATCGGAGGTAGATTCACCACCAAGGGTGTTAGGGATTAACCAGAGAGCGCCTTTTTTATTTGTCATTTGTTAAGTCAGATATTAATGCTTCTGTTGCTTCATTCACCAGGGTAAATACCGCATCGAAGTCAGATTGGTTCCCATAATAAGGATCAGGAACCTCCAGTTGTTTATTTGGATACAGGTGATCAAGAAGTAAAGAAACTTTCTGCCGATGAGCATTCGAATTTGCCAAAGCAAGTACATTCTTGTAATTACTTTGATCCATAACATAAATGCGATCAAAATCTTCAAAATCCTGCGTAGTAAATTGCCGAGCACGGAGACCTGAAATATCTATACCATTCGCCTTAGCTGTTTGAATCATCCGAAGATCTGGAGGGTTTCCAATGTGGTAGGCGGCGGTGCCTGCTGAATCCACCATCCAAGGCAATTTCTTTTCGGATACTTTGCTGCGCAATATACCGTCGGCTAACGGTGATCGACAAATGTTCCCTAAACAAACCATAAGAATTCGCATGCGCAAAGGTACGATAAAATCATAGGAAGCAGGACTTATACAACCACTTTTCTATCCTTCCATTTAGCCCTAAACGTTGGAATCAGTATTAACAATAACAAATTATACCAAGGGAATAACACTTGATATCCTGGGATCAACAACCACACTAAAATGCGCTTGAATTTCAAAAAATACCCCGCATAAAAAATCAAATCTAGGCCTGTTTTTACACATAACAAAAATAGCATGTCGGCGTATTGCTCCTTAAAAAGATAATTACCCAATAAGGTGTAAAAAACAACAGAAAGTGTGATTTGAATTACCCCTAAGCTTGTAGCAAAATGATCTTTAACCTTACTTGTTTTTGAAATCCATCGAATTCGCTGATGTAAAAAAGCCCGCACCCCTTCCGGCGCATAGGTATATACCGCGAGTGAGGGGTCTGAAATCAAACGTACATTTTTATTGTTTTTTCTAAAATCCCGTAATAGAAATAAGTCATCCCCGCTAGAAATGTGTTGATGTGAGGAGTAATCATCTGACGCTAAAAACGCACTTTTACTAAATAGTAAATTCGCTCCACTTGCAATTACTGGTCGAAATAGCCCGTACAATCCAACATTGATGGCATTCATTATATGCAAATCTATTTCTTGCCAAAGCTGCTTTTTGGATCGTCCGATTAATATAGCAGGTAGAATCCATAAGTGCGCAGTAGGAAGTTTTTCTAATTCAGAAAAGTAGTTGGGACCAAAAAAAACATCTGCGTCTAAAGTGAGGTAATAGTCGCCATGCGCATGTTCCATTCCGTATCTAAGTGCCTCCTTTTTGCCGAATTTTTGATCTGGGAGTGAGACTAAGGTGATGGGCAAATCACTCATGTGTTGCTGAAGAAATTCAAGGCCGGTATCCTCAGAGTGGTCATTAATAAAAATAATTTCCATCGGTAGTTTAATGGAACTTTTGATCGATTGAATGATTCCTGGTAATGATTCAGCCTCATTCCGAAACGGAATTAAAACTGATATTTTATCTAATGCAATAGTTTCAGTAGTCTTAGACCGAGCCTTGAGCTTATGTCTATTCCCACCAAAACCAACTATTACCGTCAGCAAGAATAAATATACTATGAGAAAAATCGTACTCTCCATGTACTCGATATACGTATTAAGGCAAATAAAACAGGAAATACCACATTAAACCCCCAAGTAAAAAAGGCGGTTAACATAATTTCTTCTTTGGGATAGGCAAACCAAGAAAACATAGCTACGGCTATGAGTTCCCGTAAGACAATTTTACCAAACAAAATTGAAGGAGAAAAGGTAATCAATCCGTAGCTTAACATTAAAATAAAGACTTGTTTTAAGGCAAATGGAACACCAAAAGCAAGCAATACCAAGTGAAATTGAACTGAAAATACCGCATATCGAACAACACTTAACATCAAGATTTGACCCTTATTCTGCGAAGGAGTCAAGGCTTGAATATCCTGAAAAAGTTTCCACCTCATCAAACGACCGGGAAACTTGATTTTAAAAAAATAAGCGCTTAAGCCCAATACGGAAACCCCGAAAAAGGCAAAAGTCACATACAGTCGATTTACACCGAATAGGGATAAAGAACCACCAAAAGCAAACAACATGGTCACTGTAAATTGAGCTAATCCGGTAAGCACACCAGCGCCCATCCATTGGAGATTTCGCATCTGATCTTTAATGCCAAAGCGACCAAAGGTAGTTGCAAAGAATGCGGGCGTGAAAAAGGAAACGACTATCCCTTGAAAAAACGCATAATATTGATCAGATTGAGGTATACTATGCTGATCCACACTCCGCTGAAAACGCTTCCATTCTAACCAAAAGTTTATCGGAAATAAAAGGAACGCACCAAACAAAAAGAAATAATTTGTGATCTTAATCGACTCAAAAGAAAGCCATTTATAGAACACTTGATAACTTATTGTAAACAAGCAACCAAGCAAAAGAAATCTAATGAAGACTTCAAGCGTGGCATTAAATTGAGTAGCTTTACTTTTCCTTTGCATTTTCAATGGCTGAAGATAGAATAATTCTTGGAATTGACCCCGGAACAACGGTATTAGGATATGGATTAATCCACGTCAAAAATGGAAAAATCTCTCTATTGAACTTTGGTATTGTACAGCTGCATAAACTCCCATCCCATCCCGACAAGTTAAAACGCATATTAGAACGGTTAAATGGGTTGATAGAAGAATACAAACCCGATGAAATGGCCATTGAGGCACCCTTTTTCGGTAAGAATGTACAATCGATGCTAAAATTAGGCCGTGCACAAGGCGTAGCTATTGCGGCATGTTTGAATCATAATATTCCCTTTGAAGAATATGCACCAAGAAGAATTAAGCAGAGTATTACGAGTAATGGAAATGCTTCAAAAGAACAAGTTGCTGCGATGTTGCAATCGCTGTTAAAATTTGACGATATGCCTAAGTATTTAGATGCAACAGATGGTTTAGCGGTTGCGGTTTGCCACGTATTCTCAAAAGGAGTTGGTGAACACAATAAATCCAAAGGCGGGGGATGGAAAAGTTTTATTAAAAATGAATCCCATAGAGTAAAAAAGCATGACTAATTGCATACAAATATATACGGATGGGTCCTCGAGAGGAAACCCTGGTCCTGGCGGATTTGGTATTGTCATGAAATTTGGAACCAACGAGAAAACAGTATCCAAGGGCTTCAGACTAACGACCAATAACCGGATGGAATTATGGGCAGTTATCCATGCATTGGAACTTGTTAATACCAACAAATACCCCATTCATATTTATTCGGATTCAAAATATGTAATTGAGGCTATTGAAAAGCGATGGGTATGGGGATGGGAGAAAAAAGGATTCAAAGGAAAGAAAAACGAAGACTTATGGAGAAAATACCTTCAACTGCACCCCAAGTATACACTTACATTTCATTGGGTTAAAGGGCATGCTGGTCATCCCGAGAATGAGCGTTGTGATTTCCTTGCGGTTGAAGCAGCTACTTCTTCTAATCTTGATATCGACGAAGGCTACGAAAACGCTAAACGCTTAGGTTTACTTTGAACCAATAACCGTTACAAATCCACTTCGATCCACTGCTGTACCTCCCAGCATTTCTCCAATTATTCGGTAGAAATAAACACCATCCGTGCACGGAACACCTTCTGAGGTGTCTCCATCCCAAAGGGCGATCCCGGTTTGATCCTCAATCGTATAAACCAAGTGGCCCCAACGGTTAAAAATCTGTACTTGATACGTCTTAAAAAACTGTTCAGATAAAGCCAAAATATCATTTACCCCATCTCCATTCGGTGTAATCACGTTTGGAATAATTAAGTCGGGATCTTTTACATTGATTACTAATGAATATGAATCTTCACATCCCTGCTGATCGACTACCGTTAAGGTTATGGTGTATGGACCACTTATACCAAAGCTAGTTGTTTGAGCACCGTTATTATTTAAGGTATAGGTTGTATCGCTATTAATATCCCAAGTCCAACTCACAATCGGACTAGCGATGAAGGTTGATTGGTCTGTAAAAACTACCGGGTCATTTTGATCCACTAGCATGGGATTCGCGGTAAAATTTGCATCCAATCCGTCGTCAAACACCGTAACCGAATCAAGAACGGTAGTAATCTCACACCCATCCGGGCTAATAAGTGTAACCGTGGCCTGATAGGACCCTGGGGTTTCGTAATTATAGACAAAATTAATTTCGTTGTAAACAAAATTACCGTCACCCATATTCCAAATTAAACTGTCTACGTTTACAGGGGCTTGCACCAAAAAGGAGGCACCTTGCACGCAAAGATTTGGGGTTTGAACAAAACCTGGAACCCCTTGAGGACCACCTATTGTTACGTGATTGTCTACTGTTGTGTCATCAACACATCCGTATTGATCGGTAATTTGTAGTGTAAGATCAAACGCGCCATTAATTACGAAGGTATTACTTGGGTCTTCTAAAATCGAATTATTTCCATCACCAAAGCCCCAATTCCATGCGGTGATATTTCCATAAGCTTGAGAAGAATCTTGATAAGTACCGAATAACGGTGGACAGGCATACTCTCCATTGGCATTTAATACAGCCCCACTAAAACTATAGGTAGGAATCGCATGCGGTAGAGAAACAGTAACTAACTGGGTTAAGGTATCCTCACACCCATTGGAATCAATGGCAACAAGGGATAAATTAAAGGTACTACTCAATTGACTTACCGGGAGATTCGGTGAAACAACTGAAACAATGCCTGTATCCTGAGCAGTTCCATACGCTTGATTATTCACATACCATTGATAAGCCAATGTTCCTACGCCCGTGGATGAATTTAATGTGAGGTTAGTGTCTGATGCACAAACTACCGATGGGAAAGTAAAATTAGCGGTTGGCTTTGTAATGGTAATTGGAACGGTAGCCGGAGTTGAAGAACAACCGAACACATCATAAACCACCATAGTAGCATAATACGTCCCGTTGCCATTGAACGTGTGATTTATGGGCTGATTCACAGCATTCGTGGTCACAGAACTACTATCATCGGAGAAAGTGGTTACAAAATATGACAAGGGCATACCGTTTCCAACAGCCATGGAACTGTTTGTGAAGGTAACTGGAAAGGGAGAACACCCTACCGTATTTTGCGCAGAAATAATTGGAAATGGAATATTCAATACTCTCACAGGATGCATGATTTGCGCGGTACATCCAACACTATTGGTTACGGTAAGCGTAATGTTATAAAGACCTTGCGTAGTGTATACATACGCGGGATTTGGTCCTGAAGTAAGCGTTTGTCCATTCCCCATGGCATAAGACCAGTTGGTTAACGGATGGGCATTCCAAGAAGTACTTGCGTTAAAAAGAAGCAAACTATCATTTCTACAAACCGAATCATTAGACATGGTAAACTGAGCCGCGATTTGTGAAATATTTATTGTCTTTGTTATACTGTCATGACAACCGGTAGTGTAATTATGAATTACTTGCTCTACTGTATAAGACCCGTATGTTGCAAAGCTATGGGACGTATTTCCATTATTCACGCCATCAAGCACAGCGTTTCCGATGTTTGTATTCGGAGTTCCATCACCCCACTCCCAGGTCATACTCACATTGTCTGGTTGCTCACCATGGATTGCATTGTCGGTAAATGTAATATTCACGGGGAAATTCCCTGGATTACAAACCAATTGCTGCGATGGATTAAATTGAGCAATAGGAGCCAACACATATACCGCAGAATCAATAGTAATTGAATCTTTACATCCTCGGAAATCCACAATTAATTGAACAGAGATATACCCAGTATCTTGCGTAAATTGATGCGTAGGATTTTCTTGCGTTGAAGTTCCATCACCGAAATCCCAGAAATACGTAACTTCATTCGGTTGATGCGGAACTGAAATCACCGTTCCATTTGTGAAATTTACGTTTTGTTTAACGCATGTTACCAAGGGACTCAACGTAAAATCAACTAAATCAATGTCGCCAACCGTAACGTAATCATTCATAAACATGGTGTCAATACACCCTGACTGTGACGTTACCACTAGGGTAACATCGTACAATCCTAAATTATATGTTTGATTAGGTGGGTTTTGTCCGTTGAACGTTTGCCCATTCCCGAAATTCCACTGCCAACTCACGATAGGATTTGCGGGATTAGGACTTGAGGATGTATCCGTAAAATGTACTGTATGTGGCGTGCAACCTCCCGGTTCATCTGCAAAAAAACCAGCCTCAATATTAACGATGTTGATGTAATTATTTTGAGTGGTACTGCCTGTACATCCTGCTGCCGTATTCACTGAAAGTGTTACATTATACTGTCCACTTGAATTATATACTTGCGGGGGTGGCGTGGTGCCCGTGTAAGTTTGACCATTGCCAAAATTCCACGTATAATTTCCAGCAATACCGGTGGTGTTTGTAAAGGTAACCGAAGAAGGCGCGCAATTAGTTAGCGGATTAGCAGTAAACGAAGGGGTAATATTATTTTGTATCGTAATTTGTTGTGTCACATTATCCGTACATCCTGAACCGGTATTTTGTGAAGTTAGTGTTATCGTATAGGTCCCTGCGGTATTGAAGGTAAAGGTGGGATTTTGCTGTGCGCTATTACCCTGACCTCCAAAATTCCAGCTCCAAGCGTTTGCACCGGCTGTAGAGTTATCTTGAAAAGATATTGCTGTTCCAACACAACCTGCTGCTGGAGCAGTAATTGCGGCTTGGAAATTACTCACAACAATGGAATCCGTATAACTGGCAACACAACCCGTTGTGGTGTTTGTAACTGTTAGCTGCACCCCAAAATTCCCTGCAGTATTATAAGTAACGTTAGCAGGATTTTGACTGTTAGAATTTTGACCGTTTCCGAAATTCCATGCATAAGAAAAATTAGCGCCGCTTGAAGAGGTATTTGTGAATCCTACGGTTAAGGGGACTGTACATCCAATACCAGTTACATTAAACCCAACATTTGGTGCGGGCAAGACGGTAATGTAATTTGTTTTAATTTCTGAATCAACCGCCCCATTTGCATTTGTAACAACGAGCGTAATGGTAAACGTTCCTGCTGTTGTAAATACGTGAGAGGGGTTCTGTGTTGTCACGGTAACACCGTCACCAAAATTCCAGGAGTATTGATTAATCGCTGGACCACCATTGGACGTGGAGGTGGAGGTGAAGTTCACCGGAACACCGGCACAAACACTGAGTGGTGAAGCAGTAAAATTTGCCGTGGGCGCTTGCGCCATTGCGGTAAAAAAACTGCCAATAAATGCGATAAATAATAGGTTGATTTTCATAGGCCCTTCAAGGACACCAAAAATACGTAAATAGTTGCTTAAAAGCACATTATTTTTTCATGAAGGGAAACCATGAAACGTGTTCATCTTTATTCACATTTCGACGCTCGCAAACCGACAAAAACTGATCTTCTAAAATGGCGGTAATTCCAAAATATTTGGCATTCGGATGAGCAAAATACCATCCAGAGACCGAAGAAGCGGGATGCATCGCCAAGGATTCAGTTAAAGAAACACCAATTCGCTCGGTCGCATTCAACAAATTGAAGATGCCAAGCTTTTCATAATGATCTGGACATGCCGGATATCCAGGCGCAGGTCTTATTCCTTTGTACTTTTCAGCAATTAATTCTTCATTTTTCAACGGTGTTTTATCGTAACCCCAATGCGTAATCCGAACGCTTTCATGTAACCACTCGGCCAATGCTTCGGCCAGCCGATCCGCAACCGCTTTAATCATAATGCTCGTGTAATCATCATGAGCTACTTCGAATTGTTTACAGACGTCTGTTACATCACCAGAAGTAACTGCAAAGCAACCGATGTAATCGGCCAGACCACTTTCCTTGGGCGCAATGTAATCCGACAAACACAGATTAAATTGCCCTGAAGTTTTTTCTATTTGTTGGCGCAAGCCAATGGAACGATGTATTACTTGATGGCTTGATTCATCATAAATTTCAATGTCATCACCCACTGCATTCGCACTAAAAATCCCATAGACATATGATGGGTGAAACCATCCGTTTTTAATACCATCTGACAAGCACGTTTTTGCATCATCAAGAAGTTTTGTTGCCTCCACTCCAACCACTGAATCCGAAAGGATATCAGGATATTTGCCATGTAAATCCCAACTTCTGAAGAAGGGGGACCAATCGATGTAAGGAATTAACGTTTCCACATCAATTTTACCATCAAAAACTCCAAGCTGCGTTGGTTTCACAATGGTATCGCTAGAAAAATCGAGCGTCAACTTATTATTTCTAGCCATTTCGATAGGAACCATTCGTTTTGTTGCATTATGCAATTCATGGTGTGTCCGAATGCGTTCATATTCTTCCAATACGGTATCGTGATAGGCCTTGGAATCCCCTCCAAGCATTTTTTCGGCGACAGTGACAGCTCTAGAAGCATCGGGAACATAAATTACCGGACCCTCATAATTAGGCGTAATCTTCACCGCGGTATGTACTTTAGATGTAGTTGCCCCCCCAATGAGTAAAGGAATTTTTAAATTTCGTTGTTGCATTTCCGTGGCCACCTTCACCATTTCTTCAAGGGATGGCGTTATTAACCCACTTAATCCAATGATATCTACACCTTCTTCAATCGCACGATTAACTATTTCATTACCAGGGACCATAACCCCCATATCTATAATTTCATAGTTATTACAAGCTAGAACCACCCCAACAATATTTTTACCAATGTCGTGTACATCTCCTTTTACGGTAGCCATTAAAATCTTCCCCGCTTTTTGAATTTCGCCATTCTTATCGGCTTCTATGTAAGGCTGAAGAAATGAAACCGCCTTTTTCATTACACGTGCCGATTTAACCACTTGGGGTAAGAACATTTTTCCCTCACCAAAGAGGTCACCAACAACATTCATACCCGCCATTAATGGACCTTCAATAATTTGTAGCGGTTTCGGATAAAGCGGTAAACACAGCGCCACATCCTCTTCAATAAACTTATCCATTCCTTTTACTAAGGCATGTTCGATGCGTTTTTCTACGTCCCATGCTCTCCAAGCCTCATCGACCACTACTTCTTTTTTACCTTGCTTAACCGTCTCGGCGAAATTAAGTAAGCGTTCGGTAGCGTCTTCACGGCGATTAAAGAGTACATCTTCAATGTGTTCTAACAATGCGGGGTCTATATCGGAATAAACGGCGAGCATCGTTGGATTAACAATCCCCATATTCATACCATGTTGTATCGCATGATAAAGAAAGGCTGCGTGCATTGCCTCACGTACCGCATTATTTCCACGAAATGAAAACGATACATTCGAAACGCCGCCACTAACATGGCAACCCGGTAAGTTTTGGGTAATCCATTCGGTAGCCCTAAAAAAATCAAGCGCGTTGAGTGCATGTTCTTCCATTCCAGTGGCTACAGGGAAAATGTTGGGATCAAAAATTATATCATTCGGATGAACATTGGCTTTATTGACCAATAACTCATAGGATCTGGCACAAATCTCAATTCTTCGTTCGTAGGAATCTGCTTGTCCGTGTTCATCGAATGCCATAACCACCATGGCTGCTCCCATGGATTGGATGAACTTGGCTTGTTGAATAAATACCTCCTCCCCTTCTTTAAGCGATATGGAATTGACTACTCCTTTACCTTGAAGACACTTAAGGCCAGCCACAATAATTTCCCATTTCGAGCTGTCAATCATGATAGGAATTCTAGCAATCTCAGGTTCTGAGGCAATGAGATTAAGGAAATTCACCATAGCATATTTACCGTCAATCATGGCTTCATCCATGTTCACATCTAAAATCTGTGCACCGCCCTCAACTTGTTCCCGAGCAACCGCCAATGCTTCTTCATAGCGATCCTCTTGAATCAAACGTAAAAATGCTTTTGAACCCGTAACATTAGTTCGTTCACCAACATTAACAAAATTACTTTGTTTAGTGGCGATTAAGGGCTCTAATCCTGAAAGCCTAAGAATTCGTTCCATGGGTTATTTTTCGTGGTGAATAATGTGCAGCAAGTTCAGCTATTTTTGCGATGTGTTCAGGAGTGGTTCCACAACATCCGCCAATGATGTTTACCAAGCCTTTCTTGAAGAAAGAATCCACTTTCAACGCCATAATTTCGGCAGTTTCGTCATATTGACCAAAAGCATTTGGAAGTCCTGCATTCGGGTGAGCGCTAACTGCAAAGGGGCTTTTATCGCTCAACACCGCTAAATACGGTTCCATAAGTTCTGAACCGAGGGCACAATTCAATCCGATAGAAAGTAATTTCACATGTTGCAGTGAAATTAAAAATGCTTCAGGGGTTTGACCAGATAAGGTTCTGCCGCTGCGGTCTGTAATCGTACCGGAGATCATTATTGGAAGTGCAATCTTTCGGTGCTCAAAAACCTCATTCGCTGCAAAAAGTGCAGCTTTCGCATTGAGTGTGTCAAACACCGTTTCAATCAAAAGCACATCTACTCCTCCATCCATGAGGGCTTCAATTTGCTCTTTATATGCCGTTTTTAAATCATCGAAACTAACTGCGCGATATCCAGGGTTATTCACATCCGGAGAAATAGAAGCCGTGCGATTCGTTGGGCCAATGGATCCGGCTACAAATCGCGGTTTATCGGTAAATAAATCCGCCGCATTCCTTGCTAATTTAGCACCCTGGAAGTTAATGTCATATACCGCATCCTCTAACTGATAATCGGCTTGAGCGATGGTAGTTCCTGAAAAGGTATTCGTTTCAATGATATCGGCACCAGCAGCCAAATACTCCTTATGAATGTCAAAAATGATATCAGGTCGTGTAAGGTTTAGTAAATCATTATTTCCTTTCAATGAAGAGGCATGGGAGGCAAATCGATCACCTCTAAAATCAGCCTCCTCCAACGGATAACGTTGAATCATGGTTCCCATGGCACCATCCAATACCAAAATATGGTCTTGAAGTTGTCTTTCAATTGCTGTCATTGTTCATTTGGGAAGAAAGGCACAAGCCAAAACTTATCTTTTTCCACGATGGGAATAGGATTTGGCACCTTATCAGTTCAACAGGTTGCCAAGGTTTCACAGGGCCGGTCCCTCCACCTTTCTTCATAAGTTAAATTAGTAAAGAACTGTTGCAAAAATAGGGGATAATTCTTAGATTTTAACATTATATGACAGATGTTTTATTTAATTTCACATTCATGAGATTAACATTTTTTATTTTCCTTTTAGTCAGTTTTGTTGTACATACTCAGGTTACGCTTACTGTCTCAAATTTGCCTGTAGTTAAAATTACTACGCCAGTTGGTCAGCAAATTAATGATGTGGCACGCATCGTTTGCGATATGGAAGTAATTGATAATTTGAATGGAATAAATTTAATAAATGATCCCGCCAATAACTATAATGGGAAAATTGCAATAGAAATAAGAGGATCAACCTCGCAACAATACCCAAAAAAGAGTTATGGTTTTGAAACACAAACTGCTATAGGTACTAATAATAATGTGGCCTTGATGGGACTTCCCATCGAAAATGATTGGATTTTGAATGGGCCTTATCCAGACAAAACCCTTTTAAGAGATGCCATGACCTATGAATTATCTCGTAAAATGGGGCATTATTCTTCTCGATTTCGATTTTGTGAACTGCTTATTAATAATCAATATTTGGGTGTATACGTGTTATTTGAAAGGATTAAACGCGATGATAATCGGGTTAACATTGCTCGCTTAGATATAGATGATTTGGCTGGTGATTCGTTAACGGGAGGATATATCATTAAGGTAGATAAACTAACCGGTGAGAGCGGAATTACTTGGAATTCAAATTATAGTAATGAAGTTGTTTTTCAATTTCATGACCCTGAGTCTGATGAATTACAAGCACAACAAATTCAATACATGCAATCTTTTGTCTCCTCTTTTGAGACTGCGATACAAAGTGATCCCGAAGCCAGCTACATGCAATATATTGAGCCCATTTCTTTCTATGATTTTTTTATTCTTCAGGAATTGGGACGAACAGTAGATGGCTATCGTTCAAGCTCTTTTTTATACAAAGACAAGAATTCAGGAGATTTTCAAGGAAAGTTAGTGGCGGGTCCCATGTGGGATTTTAACTTATCATATGGAAACGCGGACTACTGCGATGCTTTTTTAACAACGGGTTGGCAATATAATTTTGATCAGATTTGCAATTTCACTACGCAAATACCATTTTGGTGGAAAAGATTATTGGATTCTCCAAGCTATAGAAATGGTCTTCGATGCCGTTGGAATGAATTAAGAACAGGTCCATTGGCTACAGATTCTCTTCATTTATGGATAGACACCATGGTAAATTACCTGAATGACGCGAGGGTTCGAAATTTTCAAAAATGGCCCATTATTGGTCAATACATTAATTGGAATGCATACGTTGGTAATACTTATCAAGAAGACGTGAATTTTTTTAAGAATTACATTGAAACGCGGGCTGCATGGCTTGATGCCAATATTCCCGGGGTTTGCAACCTTTCAACTCATGAAACTGAAACTATCGATTTCGAGCTCTTTCCCAATCCAACCGAATCCGTTTTGAATTTTATAATCCCTCTTACAGATTTTGAAATTAGAATTTATGACGCCATGGGGAATTATGTAACGGGGGCTAAAAACGTTAAATCCTTGGATGTATCTTTTTTGGCAAACGGAATATACTTTTTATCCTTACAAAGCCCAAATAAACTACAAACTACAAGACGATTTATAAAACAATGAGTCGTTTTCTTCAGTCGATTAAGCATGCACTGAATGGAATAAAGGAGCATTGGAAGCGAGGGACGAATTTTAAAATTCAGTTGGTATTTGCACTTCTTGCACTTGGTGCATGTTTTGTTTTGAAAGTCACAAGAGGTGAATGGCTGATTGTTATCTTGTTTATTGTTTTAGTGCTGGCATTAGAAACCTTGAATTCAGCCATTGAGTTATTATGCGACATGGTTTCGCCTGAAACGCATCCACAGATTAAACTTATCAAGGATATGAGTGCTGCCGCGGTGCTGATCGCCGCAATACTTTCAATTATTGCTGGAGCAATTATTTTTATCCCTAAGCTACTAACTGCATCGACTTCGATACTCTAATCCTGCAGTTTTTATAACAAGTCCTTTAAGCTCAAGGTTAAGGAGAATGCCTTGCAAAGAAGCCATTGAAAAACCTGATTTCATGGCGATTTCATCGAGATACAAGGATTCAAACTGACTTAAAATACCCACTATTAATTGCTCATTCTCATCTAATAAATCTGGAAATGCGAGACGTCGATTTATTGTTTTAGCCTCTTGCCACCCCATCAATTTGATAAAGTCTTTTGCATCAGTAATTAAATGGGCCTTCTGGTTTTGGATCAATAAATTGCATCCTTTTGACTGCTGCTGATGAACAGAACCAGGGTACGCAAAAACATCTCTGTTGTAATCATTGGCTAGATTTGCGGTTATTAACGCGCCTCCTTTTTCTCTACTTTCAACGACGATGGTTGCATCGGAAAGACCCGCAATAATTCGGTTTCTCACAGGGAAGTTCTCTCGCACAGGTTTAGAGAAAACAGAATATTCTGAAAGTAATGCCCCGCCATGTGCTAGAATTTCCTGTGCCAAGTTGGTGTTTCGTTTAGGAAATACTTGATTCAATCCACTTCCTAATACCGCAACCGTTGGTATGTTGTTCTTGATAGAATATTCATGAGCCACGCTGTCAATACCCATTGCCAAGCCTGAAACAGTAAGCACGCCGGCTTCCGAGAGTCCCTGCATTAATTCCTTAATTAATTCAATTCCATACGTGGTGTGCATCCTTGATCCAACTATTGCTAATGTTCTTCGTGAATTCAATAGGTCTTCCCCTCGGTAGTATAATACAATAGGGGCATCAATACATTGTTTTAATCTTCTCGGGTAGTTTGGGTCCAAAATAAAAATAGGCTCGATGCCATGGGTGCTGCAAGCTTCTATTTCCTTAACTGCTAAATCCAATGCGCGATTCCGCTCCATTGATGCTAATTGATTTGAAGAGATTCTTGTACATTGTTTTACATCGGAAATACTCAATGAAAAAAATTGCTCGGGATTCAGTTCAGATAGAATATTATTAATCCGTATTGGACCAAGACCTTTTAAAAAACTCATCGCCACCTTATAAACTAAGTCCTCACCCCTCATTTTTTTATATCTTCGTTAACTCTAATTTACTGAAAAATTAACTAGACATGTGGCGATTATTACTTTTTAACATCTGTCTTTTCTCTGTATTACAAGGCTTTAGCCAAACACTTACAGGAACCATTACCTCATCAGAAGATGGTAACCCGTTGAGCGAGGTGAAGGTGATTCATGAAGGTTCAAATCAAACGGTAAAATCAGATGTTACAGGGGATTTTATACTGAATAACATACAAGTACCAGCCACAATAACCCTACGTGCGAATGGATTCATAACTCAAACACTTGAAATAACGACGCTCGATAGGCTTACTATCCAATTGGTGCCGAAGCAACGGGTAATGAATACGGTGGTCGTAAGTGCAGGCAGACGAGACCAACAATTAGAAGAAATTCCAATCTCCATTGAAATAATAAAACCTGCGTTGGTAGCAAATAAAGGACTCACAAACCTTGCCCAAGCAGTTGATCAAAGCCCAGGTGTTTATGTGATGGATGGTCAGGTGAGTATACGGGGTGGCGGAGGATATGCCTATGGGGCGGGAAGCAGGGTCTTATTGTTATGGAATGGAGTTCCCATGCTTTCACCGGATATTGGTGATGCGAAATGGAATGCCGTTCCAATGGAACAAGCTTCTCAGATAGAAATATTAAAAGGCGCGTCCTCTGTGCTTTATGGAAGTGGTGCATTAAATGGAATTATAGCCCTAAACGAACGTGAGCCCGGCCCAGACGGTGTTATTGAAGCGAAAATTCAAAGTGGAATTTATGACAATCCAAACCGTAAGTCGCTACAGTGGTGGGGTAAGGGAAAGGAACAAGCCTTCAATCCAACCTTTCATATGGCTGATTTGTATTACGGAAAATCAATTAAAAACATTGGGTACACAATCGGAGCTAACGTATTTTATAACGAGGCTTTTCGTCAAGGTGAACAAGAAAAACGCGCTCGAATTAACGGAAGCTTTTACTATCGTCCATTGAAAGAGAATAGCAAATTGAAAGCCGGAATAAGTTACAACTTACAGCTACAAGATGCGGGTGTTTTCGTGTTATGGAAAAATGATTCTATGTGTTATCAAGCGATGGACAACACGATTTCAAGGCAAAAGGCCGTGCGCTTTAATGTGGATCCTTACCTTAAATTTATTGATAAGAAAAACAACAAGCACCACATTAGGACACGATACTATTTGGTTACAACCGGGAATGATACCAAGGTATATGATGCATCATTTGCTCAGATGTATTACTTCGATTATCAATTTCAAAAGAAAATAAATAGCGCAACAAATGTGACACTTGGCGCCACTAACACGCTCAATAATATTAAAAGTTGGGTCTTTGGAGATCACATAAGTGAAAATGCTGCTGCATATAGTCAATTCGAAATAAAGGCAAAAAAGTGGGATTTTACGACCGGCTTAAGGTTAGAATTCTGCAAGTTGGATACACTCCCCTTTGATTCTCAATTCAAAATAGGGGCATTTGAGTCGCCCATATATCCAATTTTACGCGCGGGGGTTCATTATGAGCCATTTAAAGGTACTCACGTTCGAGGATCTTTAGGTCAAGGGATTCGTTTTCCTTCCATCGCAGAGCGCTTTGTTTCTACCTCCGTAGGCGGCGTGGTGATTTTTAAAAACCCTTCGCTTCGACCGGAAACTGGATTTGCCGCAGAACTTGGCGTGAAGCAAGTATTTAAAATTGGTGGATGGAAAGCGATGGCCGATGTTGCTGGTTTTGCCAATTATTACTCGAATATGACAGAATTCACCTTTGGATTGTATAAACCAGATAGCATTACGGTATTACAAACAACAAATCCCGACACGATCAATTACTTTTACAATTGGGTAGGATTTCAGGCACAAAATGCAGAACAAGCCTTTATTGGAGGAGCAGAATTTTCATTTAACAGCATGGGGAAAATTGGTGAAGTAGATTTGACCACCTTATTGGGGTATACCTATATGTATCCCATTAGTCTTAATAATGATTCCATATACAAACTCTCCTTTTCTGACCCAAATACGAACATGTTAAAATATCGATTTAATCACATGGCGAAAGCCGACATACAAGCGAGTTACAAAGCGATTAGCATTGGGATTTCTTCACGGTATAATAGCTATATGAAAAACATTGACCGAGTCTTTGAAGACGGGGTACTGGGAGAGGAATTACTGGTTGGGATGGCTAACTATCGGTCTGTTTTCAATAAAGGGGTAGCTGTTTTTGATGCGCGCTTTGGGTATCAAATCAATGAAGCCTTTAAGGTTAATTTTATTGCTAATAATCTATTCAACAAGGAATACGTCAGTAGGCCTGGTGATGTTCAAGCACCAAGAAACTTCATTCTTCAAATGCAGTTGGCTTTGTAATTTTTTGTTTCTTTAAGCCCCAAAACCTTACTTATGCGTTTATTTTTATCGTTGCTCATATCGTTTTTATATGTTTCTCATTCCTTCGCACAACTTAATGGCGTAGTTACCGATCAATCTACAGGGAAACCTTTATATGGTGTTAAAATATATGCCTCAACCGGAGAAAAACAACTTTCTGATTTCGATGGAAAATTTAGTTTCAGCAATACGACACTACCGTTAAAATTGGTGTTTAATTTATTAGAATACCGAATTGACACCGTAGTTATAACCAACCTCGGCACCATAAATCATGCCATGCGTGTGAATGAAAAAACAGAGCAAACCGTGGTAGTATCCGCAAATAAACGCGCACAAAAAATAGAAGAAATCCCAATTTCGCTTGAAGTAATTAAGCCTCGCTTAATTGAAAATAAGGGGATGGTGAATTTAGAGCAAGCAGTAGAACAAACACCGGGCGTATTCACGATGGATGGACAAGTAAGTATCCGTGGTGGTTCTGGGTTTGCATATGGTGCGGGGAGTCGCGTTATGATGCTGTGGAATGGACTGCCTCTGTTGTCGGGGTATGCAGGAGATGCCCAGTGGAATGCGATACCAATAGAACAGGCATCACAGGTCGAGGTAATAAAAGGTGCGTCTTCCGTGCTTTATGGCAGCGGGGCCTTAAATGGGGTGATCGCCTTATCGGAGAAAGAACCGGGATTAAAGCCAGAAACCAAAATTAGAGTGCAGACTGGAATTTATGATAATCCAAGAAGGAAATCCATGCAATGGTGGGGAAAGGACAGCGCGCAACGATTCAATCCGATGAACCAACAAGTGGAGGTATTTCGCAGCCAAATGTTTAAGCGTACGGGTTACACCCTTTCTACTGTATTTTACAATGATAAAGGGTATCGTCAAGGTGAAACAGAAACACGAGGTAGAATTAGTGGAACACTCTATCTTCGCCCCTTAAAAATTGAACGCCTAAAAGCAGGAGTAAGTTTTAATTATCAATTTCACAAGACCGGGAATTTCTTGATTTGGCAAAGTGCCGATCAAGGGTATACACCCAGTGGAGGAGCCGATACGGCAAATCCTGCTTCAACATTAACCTATAATTTTGCCAATCGATTATTTATTGACCCATACGTAAAATACATTGACAAACACAATAATAAACACACCATAAAAACGCGAGCTTACCTTACCACGAATAAAAACATCAGCAATGATCAGCAAAGTAACGGAGCTATTGTGTACATAGCAGACTATAATTTTCAGCGTAATTTCAAATCGGGAGGCACCCTTGTTACAGGGTTATTTGGAACCCATAATGTCGTCTTTTCTAATTTGTTCGGTGACCATTCATCAAACAATGCAGCAGCTTATGCACAGTATGATCACCACATTGGTAAATTCGATTTTACCGGGGGTATGCGTGCAGAGTACTTCACGATGGATAACAATAAAGGTGATTCTGATTTTAAAATTGGGAATACTGTCCTTCCATTTTATCCGGTGTTTAGAGCGGGGGCTCATTATGAACTGAAAAAATACACGCATTTAAGGGCTTCATTCGGACAAGGAATTAGATACCCTTCGGTAGGTGAGCGTTTTACCAGTACATCAGTAGGTGCATTGAATATCTTTCCAAATGCAACCTTAAAGCCTGAAACGGGATGGGCTGCGGAAATCGGCATCAAACAAGGGGTGAAAATGGGGGATTGGAAAGGCATGATTGATGTTTCAGGATTTATTAATAATTACGACAACATGATTGAATTTTCCTTTGGATTCTACAACCCATCCAATGGAAATCAAATCGACCCATATACTAGCGCGGGACTCGCTGAGCTTATTTATGTTCAACAAACCTTAGGTTATACCATCAATCAAATTATAGGCTTTGGTGCTCAAAACGTAGAAAATGCACGAATTACAGGCCTTGAGTTCTCTTTCAATAGCATGGGGAAAATTGGCGATGTAGAGGTTGTTTCGCTTATTGGATATACCTACATGAATCCTGTTTCCTTAAATAATGACCCAAAATACGCCGTCTACAATTCAGATAGTACCACGAATATGTTAAAATATCGCTTCAAACATTTGGTGAGAGCTGATGTAGAGGCAGTATATAAAAAATGGAGTTTTGGTGTATCGAATCGTTACAACAGTTTCATGAGAAATATCGATAAAGTTTTTGAAGAACCTATTGCGCAAAACACCTACATTTTACCTGGACTCAAAGCGTATCGAAGCGTTTATAATAAAGGGAATTTAGTATTCGATGCACGGGTTGGTTATCAAATTAACGACACCTTCAAGGTAAGTGTTATAGCGAACAATGTATTTAATTCAGAAACTTCCAGTCGTCCTGGAGACATTCAAGCACCTCGAAACTTCTTGGTTCAATTAGCTATGAAATTCTAATGAAAGTATTAGGAATTATCCCAGCTCGTTTTGGTTCCAGTCGGTTTCCGGGTAAACCGTTAATTGATATCAAGGGTAAAACCATGATTCAACGCGTATATGAAGGGGCGAGTAGATGTGAAGAACTCTCGCAGGTTATTGTTGCAACAGATGATGAACGAATTTATTCCCACGTACAATCGTTTGGCGGCGAAGTAATGATGACCTCAAATTTACATGGTTCAGGTACAGAACGTTGTGCTGAAGTTGCGGCACATTTCCCAGCAATGGAAATTGTTGTAAATATTCAAGGCGATGAGCCTTTGGTAAACCCAAGTCAATTATCGCAACTCATTCAGGCATTTCAACATGAGAACGTCGAGATTGCTACCTTAGTAAGCCCTAAGATTGATTCAACAGAATTAACTAATCCAAACCGAATTAAGGTTGTTATAGATCACGAACAGAACGCCTTGTTTTTCAGTAGGAGTAGAATTCCTTCCGGGATGTTCTCTTCTAACTATATTGCGCTAAAACATATTGGATTATACGCATTCCGAAATGATGTGCTTCGAAAACTTGTTTCCCTACCTGCTACCGAGCTTGAAAAAAGTGAATCCTTGGAACAATTGCGTTGGTTATATTATGGCTATAAAATAAAAACCATTGAAACACATATTGAAACACCAAATATTGACACGCCAGAGGATTTGGAAGCGGTATTAAAGCGGTTGTAAGTTCATTTTTATTTCTTTTTAAGTTTTTGTAAATTTGAGGTATGAAGTCGCTTGAAGATATACTCATTGAATTGTTACGGAAGCATGAATGTGTTGTTGTTCCGGCTTTTGGCGGATTTATTGCAAAACAGAAGAGTGCATTTGTTGATTTTGAGTCAGGCTTGATTCATCCACCGTTTCGAGAAATAGGTTTTAATATTCAACTTCAGTCCAATGATGGGCTTTTGGTTAATCAGTTCGCAGCTGAATATCAATTGGATTATAGTGCAAGTTTGGATACTGTGGCTCAACAGGTTACGACATGGAATGAAGTGCTAAGGCAAGGAAAACAAGTAAACATTCCTAAAATTGGTAATTTCAAAAAAGATCTAGAAGGGAACATTCAATTTGAACAAGACCGTTCATTTAACTTGCTTATGAGCGCTTACGGGCTCGAACTTGTAGGATTTATCCCAACGAAACCTTTGGTAAGTGAAGGAGAAAAAGAAGTTAAAAACAATCGCCAATTATGGAAATATGCAGCAGCAGCTGCTATTGCAATACCCATAGCTTTTTATTCTATTTGGATTCCTGTGAAAACCCCGGCGTTAGAATCAGGCATGTTTTCATATCAAGATTTCAATCCGTTTAAAACACAAAACGAAAACACCTATACAGAAACTCAAATTGATTTACCTCGCATTGAGCATGTTTCGATTGAAACGACATATAGGGATGCATATGAATTGCATGTAAATCCTAAGGTTGCACCAAACGAGCCAACAATAACTTTAATCGAACCCCATGTAATGTACTGCATTGCCGGATGTTTTTCAAGCGAAGAAAATGCAAGTCGACTTGTACAAAAACTTGAAGGATTCGGTTTTAATTGTTCCATTCTTCACGAAGGATCATTGTATAAAGTATCTCTAGGTCAAGGATTTTCAGAAGAATCCGTTGATTCCATCCTTAATAAAGCTAAGTCATTAAACATCCAAACTTGGATTTTAAAATAACCCTTATGAAAACAATATTATTTACCTTAGTTTTTATCGCAAGCTTATTCGCGTTTTCACAAACAGCAACGAATATTGAAGGAAGCAATTATAAATTCACTAAAGTGTATCATTTAGATGCCACTCCGGTACAAAGTCAAGGTAAAACGGGAACGTGCTGGAGTTTCTCTGGCCTATCTTTTTTTGAATCTGAATTAATTCGTAAAGGAAATAAAACACCGGATGCGCTTTCAGAAATGTTTGTAGTGAGAAAATCCTATGAGAATAAAGCAGATAAGTTTATTCGTATGGATGGAAAAATCAACTTCGGAGAGGGTGGTGCTTTTCATGACATACCTTGGGTAATTAAGAATTATGGCATTGTTCCTTACGATGTTTATAACGGCTTAAACGGAAATGAATCGTATGACCACGCCGAATTTTTTGAAGTATTGAATGGTTCAGTTCAAGGTTTACTTAAATACATGAGTTCCAGTTCGAATGGGATTAGTTCCAATTGGAAACCGGCCGTTAGTGGTATTTTAGACGCCTATGTGGGTAAAGACATCAAAGAATTTGAATGGAAGGGTAAAAAATATACGCCGCAATCGTATGCTGCAAGTATCGGATTAACTATGGATGACTATGTGTCGTTAACCTCATTCACGAATCACGCTCCTTATGCTAAATGTCAATTAGCAATTCCAGATAATTATAATTGGGGTGATTCTTATAATGTTGGATTAGATGATTTAATGGCTACCGTAACCAATGCTTTGGCTAATGGCTACACGGTTGCCTGGGGAGCAGATGTATCTGAGAAAGGGTTTAGTTTCAAAAATGGAATTGCTTTGGTTCCTGAAGACCCAAGTACCATTCAAGTATCTGGAAAAGATAATAGAAACTACAACGATGCGGGTGCAGATCGAAATTCCAACGCGTTTCTTAGCCCAACCAAAGAAGTTTCGGTTACACCGGAATTGCGCCAAAAAGGTTACGACAATAAAACAACAACCGATGACCATGGAATGCATATTGTAGGCATGTATAAGGACCAAAATGGTACAAACTATTTACTGGTAAAAAATTCTTGGGGAACAGGAAACTATCCAAAAGGATATTTATATGTATCGGAACAATATTTCCGATTGAAAACGATCAACATTTACCTTAATAAAGGAGGAATTAGCACAGAGTTAAAAAAGACATTAAACCTAAAC
>JBEGMB010000150.1:0-10643 GCA_041183245.1 Bacteroidota bacterium | reverse complement strand
TCCATACATTAAAGAATATTAATACGACAAGCAATGGCTGAAGTAATTTACATGCCCAAATTAAGTGATACCATGACCGAAGGAGTTGTGGCATCTTGGTTAAAAAACGTGGGCGATGCTGTGAAATCCGGCGAGTTATTGGCAGAAATCGAAACCGATAAAGCCACCATGGAATTTGAATCGTTCTATGACGGTGTGTTATTGCACATTGGGGTAGAAACAGGCAAGGCGGCTCCAGTTAACGCCTTATTAGCTATTATTGGTCAAGCCGGTGAAGACATTTCTTCTATACTGAATGCAGCTCCGTCCGCAGAGCCAGCGAAAACAGAAGAAGTTAAGCCAGCTCCCGTGGTTGAAACCCCCGCGACAAAAGCTACACCAGCCCCTGCTGCTGTTCCTGTTAGTGCACCAAAAAGCACACCTAAACCAGCAGTAAATAACGACCGTGTTTATGCTTCACCGCTCGCTAAAAAACTGGCAGAGGAAAAAGGGATTGATTTACAATATGTTGCAGGTTCTGGTGAAAATGGTAGAATCGTAAAACGTGATGTTGATCACTATATGCCACATCCTAATGGTGTTTCTGCATCCGCAGGTAATTCAGGTGGATTAACTACCGAAACTTATACGGATGAGCCTATTTCTCAAATGAGAAAAACTATTGCTCGTAGACTTGCAGAAAGTAAATTTACTGCACCGCATTTTTATCTTACCTTGGATATCGACATGGATAATGCCATGGCTTTCCGTACTTCAGTTAACGCCACAGAGGGATACAAAATTTCTTTCAACGATATCGTAGTAAAAGCGGTGGCCCTATCCTTACGAAAACATCCAACCGTAAACTCTTCTTGGATGGGCGACTTCATCCGCAGAAACCAACACGTTAATATTGGTGTAGCTGTTGCTGTAGAAGATGGCTTATTGGTTCCTGTAGTTCGCTTTGCTGACACTAAAGGTTTCATGCAAATCTCTTCAGAAGTTAAAGATTTTGCAGGTCGCGCTAAAGAGAAAAAACTACAACCTGCAGATTGGGAAGGAAATACCTTTACCATCTCAAATCTTGGTATGTTTGGAATTGAGTCCTTTACTGCTATTGTTAATCCACCTGATAGTTGTATTTTAGCTGTAGGAGGCATTAAGGAAATTCCTGTAGTAAAGAATGGGCAAGTTGTACCAGGGAATGTAATGAAAGTAACCTTATCTTGTGACCATCGCGTAGTAGACGGTGCAAGCGGTTCAGCGTTCTTACAAACATTCAAAAACTACATGGAAAATCCAGTTTCGATGCTCCTTTGAGTAAGCGAATGGATGTATGCCTAACCTAAGATTACTACCCCTACTTTTTGCCTGTTGCGCGACACTTTCCGTGTGGAGTCAAGCCACTATTCGCGTAACTGTGCTTTCTGTTCAAGTTGGTATTTTTCAAGATTGCGATGGGTTTTTCTCTGGAAATTCAGACTTTGTATGGGAATTCACTGGTACGGATAACACCGTTGGATATTCCAATAACAATCCTGCCCTTTTCGGGATTTTTGGCTTTAACTATGCCTACAAAAACAACGACAACGGCCCCTATACGATGAGCACCCCCAGCGGGAATTTTTCGCCAAGTAATGGCCTTTTCTTCGATCACGACTACCTCTGTCCAACCAATGTCCCAACTACCATAAATTTAGCTTGGGAAGCATACGAAAACGATGATGTTGGTAATTATGATGTTTTGGGGTTGAATGACGGTCAAACCAACCTTCAAAATGTAGCGATGCCGGTTCCTGCTGCGGCAGGGTCATTGTTTTATACGTTCACGGCAAATTCCGTAGATCCCGGATGCAACCAAAACTACACCGTGAATTTGCGGGTGGACCGAATTCCCATTGTCGTGAATTACATGCAAGATAATATCTGTAACGCGAACAGCTTAACACTGAACACTACCTACACCTTCGGGTGGTGTCCTGGCACGCTAGAACCCAACGAACCCGCTGCAAATGACGTACAAAATGCCGGTTCACTATGGTCTAAATTTGTGGCTCCGCCTTCCGGCAGTGTAGAAATCACCTCGGATTTGGCTGGAACTCAAATTGGAACCTATTTTCAAATTTATCATGCGGCTGACCAAGGAAATTGTACCGATGGGATTCATGCGGTGACAGGCGCACTGATTAAAAATAAATTTGAATACCTTTCGAACGTAGACTTTTCTGATGGCGTAGACCTACTTGGAATTGACCCCGAGGCTGAAATCACCTTGAATGCGTGCGATCCAATTCCACTCATCTCATACCAAAAGTTAATTCCAGGTGAAACATATTATATTCAATTTACATCAGACCAAGTCAATGACAACGGATATTTTCAGCTCCGAGTAAATGGTTTGGGTGGAGGCGCACCCAACCTAGAAGATATTCCCTGTTTATCCACTACCGTGCCTTATGGAACAGCCGCGATTTCTTCGGGACAAAACAGTCAAGCAACAACTGTATTAAATTTTGGTTGTGCCTTTGACGGTGGGAATAATGCCGCAGAAACAGGACAAGCGCACAGCAGTTCGAATCCGAACCAATACCACGCTTATGACTATCCCCATGCTGCCGTAGGAAATCCTGTGATGAATGAAAGTGTTTGGTTGAACTTTATTGCTCCGCAGCAAGGTCGCATATCCTTTGAAGCAGATTATCAAAGTGCCCTTTATGGCGAAAGCGCCGCTCTATTTGGCTACGATACGTCTTTTGCACCGGGTGTTCCAGGGGATTATTTATGCTCTAACCTCAAATTTATCGATTCCGATGAAGGAGGAACCAATGGATTTCTAGGCGGTGACCCTAACGCCTTGATTCTTGCTCCGTGTTTAGAACCTGGCTATAAATATTTTGGTATGGTGGATCCTTCCGATGCCATTACACCCCTAAGTTCACAATCCATTAAAACATGGGTGCACGACCCCAGTGTTGTCGATCCAAGTCAAAACCCGCCGGGGAATGATATCCTTTGCCTTACCATGCAAAACCCCTTATATCAAGTCCCTGTAATTCCTGCGGGAGTAACTCCTCCGTTTCAAGCGGTAGCAGGTTCGAATGTGCTAGCCTGTCAAGAATACTTAGCGGGTGAACCGAATGTTGATCCGAACCCGGCCAATTGTGCGAACCAAACCGTTTGGCATTACTTTGTGGCACCGGCATCGGGAGCGGTAGAAATAAGTTTACGTGCGTACATTGGCATGAACTTATTGCGCTTCAATATTTATGAACTGTTGAATGGAAATAGCTGCTATGGAGGGCTTGCCCCAGCTACATTTACCACCAATGGAACGCGCTACGGTCCAGTAATTACGCCAGTGGTAAGCGGCGCTGCAACACAAAACGGACTGCAAGTATCTATGTGTTGTTTAGATTCTGGGACCGTGTATGCCATTCAATTGGATGGAGGTTCGCCTGGTGATGAAGGACAATACATCATTGATTATGTGCATGAAATCGAGGCGGATGCTGGAGATATTGAAGTCACAGTAAGCAATGGTGAATATACCAATGTATTGCTTGGGGATACGGTCCTGGTGTGTTACGGAAATACGCTTCAACCGAACATCATGCTCGACGGAATTGGAAATTCTACACAACAACTTCCAGGGTGCTTATCTCCGGGTTATGTCTTGCACAGTTACCCTACGGTACCTGATCCAGTGTATAATTCAGGCTTCACATTCATTGATTCCTTGCAATCAAACGGCAGTTTCGTGCACAGTGGCAATGGGAGCGGTTCTTTTGGCAACCCAGTTTACAATACCGTGTATTACCTCTCTCCTGCTGGAGACTTACCCAATGCGTGGGGAACCTTTAGCTGCCAAACAACCACGGTAGAAGAAGGCGTTCCCGTGGTATTCCTATCGCCTTTAGCGGCATCGAGTTCGTACAATAACGGCAATTGCACCTTAAGTTTTTCATTAAACGGAGGGGTATCTGGTTATTTGAATCAAGGGTATGAATATTCGATAACAAATCCGTTGGGTGCACTGGTTCAATCAGGAAGCCTAGTACAAGGACAGTCCGTTTCCTATGTTGCGGCAATTCAAGGAACCTACACAATAACGATTCCAGATGAGCCCTGTCCCTTAACCTTAAGCATCGATGCCACGGGTTGTCAATATCCATGTGTACCGGTGACAGTTCCCGTTACGGTAACGATCTGTCAAGGAGACAGTATTTTGCTGGGCGGAGCGATGCAGAACCTCGCAGGAACCTACACGGATTCCTTAATTTCCGTTATGGGTTGCGACTCTGTGGTCTTGAGTACGCTAAGTTTTCACCCGAATCCAAGTTATGGGTTTCAAAATACCACCTTGTGCCAAGGCGATGTATTTTCCTTTAATGGAAATGAGTACACGGAAAATGGTCAATACCAAGATACGATTCAAAGCATTCATGGGTGTGATAGCATTGTAACCACCAGCATCTTTGTTATCACTCCTGTGGTCGTAAATCAAGAAGTGCACTTATGCCAGGGTACATCATATACCTTTAATGGAAACACCTACACGCAGGAGGGCGTTTATTTTGATACCACCACCACGGTAAACGGATGCGATTCGATCAATGTCTTGAGTTTATTCTTGAATGCAGCATATGAAACCAGCATCATGGATACCGTATGTTTGGGAACGCCGTACATTTTCGGCATAGATACCATAAATACATCGGGGACCTATACCCTCCCCTTGGTGGCAGATAACGGCTGTGATTCTACGGTAACCTTAGATTTATTATTCTTGGATTGTTCGATGCTGACGATTTATGCACCGAATTCATTTACTCCAGATGCCGATGGAACGAATGACTTATGGTACCCAATTTTACAAAACGTAAAGTCATATACCTATACCATATACAACCGTTGGGGAGAGCGAATCTTCACGTCAACGGGTGATCCGTGGGATGGAACCTATAACGGAAACAAATGTCAGATGGGGGTATATACCTACATCATTGATTGGATCGACAACGAGAATATTGGTCACCGAGTAACGGGAAGTATAACCTTGATTTTGTAGTAAAAAGTCTGAAACGGGAAAGGTTAAAGTCAAGAGCTAACCGTGTTTATATAGCGTTTCAATAAGTAAAGTCTATTTGCGTTAAAGGATTCCAAAAAACGTAATGGAAATAGAAATCATCAAGAACAGCATTCTCGAAATACGAGGAAAAAAGGTCATACTTGACTTTGAATTGGCGAAAATGTATCAAGTGGAAACACGGTCACTGAAACAGGCCGTTCGGCGAAACATCGAGCGTTTGCCAACAGACTTTATGTTTGAATTAACGGAAGATGAAATGAAAAACTTGACATCACAATTTGTGACATCAAGTTGGGGAGGAACAAGACATCAATCCTTTGCATTTACCGAACAGGGAGTGGCTATGCTTTCAAGTGTTTTAAAGAGTAAAAAAGCGATACACATTAACATCTCCATCATACGCGCCTTTGTGATGATGCGACAATGGGCCTTAACCCACCAAGAATTGAGTGCGCGCCTGGATGCGTTGGAGAAACAATACGGTCAAAAATTCAAAGACATTGAGCAGGTATTGAATTTTCTAATTCAAAAAGACCAAAAGAAAACGCAGCAGAAACAAAGGAATCAAATTGGATTTAAAAAATAGCGTGAATTTAGATGCGTTAATTTCCTTTTTGGAAACAAAGACCCTATCTAGAAACGTCAACAAATCCGATCCCCTTTCGAGGACTTGTAGAAATAAAATGTATTTTCGTTTAGCGCAATAAACCCGCCGATGGCTCAACAAAAGCTATCATCGCCTAGCCCTTAACTGTCCACAACATGCCCCCCACCTTTCAAGCATACTTAAGCAATCTATCTGAAACGGATCGAACAATTTGTGATTTTCTGTTTGAAATCCTGAATCGCGAATTACCCATGGCCGAATCTAAAATTTGGCACCGTCACCCCGTTTGGTTTATCCAAGGCAATCCCATTGTCGGATTCAGTAAACAAAAAAAAGGAATTCGACTGATGTTTTGGAGCGGAGCTGATTTTGAGGAAGAGGCGCTAAATGTGCAGGGGAACAAATTTAAAGACGCTTCCATTTTTTATACCGATATATGCGAAATTGACCCAAGCGAATTAACCCACTGGCTTCAAAAGGCAATTATAATTCAATGGGATTATAAAAACATTGTTAAACGAAAAGGTAAGCTCGAACGCATTATCACGTAGCTTGACCTCATGGCTTTCAAGTACAAAACAACCATTTTAACATTTTTTTTGTACCTTGCTTATCGATTAATTAGCCTATGAAGAACTTACTACTCTCACTCATCCTACTACCAACACTCTTTTTATCCCAAGCGATTGTTCAAGTACGTGTACTTAGCGTACAAACACTTTCCAATGTGGATTGCGATGGCTTATTTCTTGGGAATTCTGATTTTGTATGGGAATTTACAGGTACCGACAATACCCTCGGTTTAACCAATAATAACCCAGCATTATTTGGTATCTTCGGTTTTAATTACGGATACAAAAACAACGACAACGGACCTTACACGATGTCCACACCCGGAGGAACATTTTCCCCAAACAACGGATTGTTCTTTAATCACAACTACCTCTGCGTTAATGATGTTCCAACAAGCATTAACCTCGCATGGGAAGCTTACGAAAACGATGACGCCGGAAATTATGATGTGCTTGGATTAACCGACGGTCAAACCGGTCTTCAAAATGTTACTATGCCAGTGCCCGCAGCCGTTGGTATCTTAAATTATTCATTTACCGCAGCAAGCCAAGACGGAGGTTGCGCGCAAGTTTATACCATCAATTTGCAAGTAGAGCGCCTTCCCTTGGTGGTCAATTATATGCAAGACAACATTTGTGCGGCTCAGCAATTAAGCCTGAACACTACCTATACCTTTGGGTTTTGTAACGCCACCCTAGAACCCAATGAACCGGCTGCTCAGGATGTCCAAAATGCAGGATCCCTTTGGGCAAAATTTGTTGCCCCTGCCACCGGAAGCGTTAATATAACCAGTGACTTAGGAGGTACGGATATTGGAACCTATTTCCAAATTTATCATGCAGCCGATGGAATGAATTGTACCGACGGCGTTCATGTGGTTACCGGTCAAACCGTTAAAAACAAGTTTGAATACCTATCCCACATTGATTTCTCAGATGGTATAGACTTATTGGGCATTGATCCAGAAGCTGAAATCGTGTTTGATGCCTGCGACCCCATCCCCTTTATTTCCTATCAAAAACTAATACCTGGACAAACCTATTACATTCAATTCACTGCCGATGGCCCGAATGAACACGGGTACTATCAACTTCGTGTTGATGGCCTAGGTGGCGGTGCACCTAACTTGGAAGACATCCCGTGCCTTTCTAATACCGTTAACTTCGGCACCAATGCGATTTCTTCAGCAAATAACAATGCGCCTACAACCAACCTCGCGTTTGGTTGCGCCCTAGACGGCGGAAATGCGGCCGGTGAAACGGGACAACAACATACTTCTTCGAATCCAACGGAATATCACGCATACGACTACCCGCACATTGGACTTGGAAATCCATCCATGAATGAAAGTGTTTGGTTGAACTTTGTGGCCCCGAATTCTGGTCGAATTACCTTTGAAGGAGACTATCAAAGTGCCCTCTATGGCGAAAGCGCCGCCTTATTTGGTTATGACAAAGCCTTTGGACCTGGCGTTCCGAATGATTTCCTTTGTTCTAATTTAAAGTACATTGCCTCCGATGAAGGAGGAACAAACAGCTTCCTCGGTGGCGACCCGTCTGCAATTGTTAACGGAACCTGTCTTGAACCGGGCTACAAATACTTCGGGATGATTGACCCGTCTGATGCGATTACACCATTAAGTGCTCAAAACATAAATTCTTGGGTATTTGACCCAAGCGTAAGCGACCCTTCTAACAATGCGCCCGGAAATGACATTCTTTGCCTAACCTTGCTAGACACCTTGTATGAAGTCCCGGTAATTCCAGCAGGCACTAACCCAACGTTTCAAGCAGTAGCAGGGTCGAACGTTTTGGCCTGTAGAGAATATTTAGCAGGCGAACCCCCACTCCACCCGAACCAAGCGAATCGAGCCGATCAAACCGTGTGGCATTATTTCGTGGGACCACCGTCCGGGGCTGTGGAATTGAGCATTCGTGCCTACATTGGAATGAATTTATTGCGCTTCAATGTGTTTGAATTATTGAATGGAACCAATTGTTACGGAGGGCTCGGACCAGCAACCTACACCGTTGACGGTACGCGATATACCCCATCGATTACTCCCTTGGTTTCAGGAACAGCGAACTACAACGGACATCAAGAAACCTTATGCTGTTTGGATTCAGGAAAAGTATATGCCATACAAATTGACGGCGGATCCCCAGGCGATGAAGGCCAATACATCATTGAATACATCAAAGAGCTAACAAGCGATGCAGGGGATATTTTTGCAAACAGTTCAAACGGAGGATATTCTGATGTCAATTTGGGCGACACCTTGTATGTCTGTTACGGAGATACAATTACTCCTGGAATTTTATTGAATGGGATCGGACAAGCCACCGCATCTTTCCCAAGCTGTATAACCCCAGGCTATGTGATTCACCAAACCAATCCAGTGCCTATTCCCGTTATGAATTCCGGATTTACTTACATTGATTCGATTCAAGGGAATGGCGTATTTGTAAACAACGGAAATGGAAACGGTAGCTTTGGAAATCCTCAATTCAACACCTTGTATTACCTCTCCCCTGCGGCTGACCAACCTGTATCTTGGGGTACATTCAACTGCCGAACGGCTACCGTTGAAAATGGAATTCCTGTGGTTTATTTACAATCTCTTACTGCGAACTTCAGCTACAACAACAACACCTGTACCGTGACATTTTCTGCAGCAGGAGGAATGAATGCATTTAGTGGTATGCCTTATTCGTATACCATTACGAATCCCTTAGGAGTCATTGCCCAAGCAGGAACAGTTAATCAAAACCAAGTGTTAACCTACACCGGAGCAATTGCCGGAACCTACACCGTTCAAATCGGAGATGGAGCCTGCACTCAATTATACACCTTTGATGCTTCAGGTTGTGCAACGCCATGTTTACCAGTAACTGTAAATACCAACTTAACAGCTTGTGCAGGAACAAGTGTAGTCTTACAAGGCGCGCCACAAACTCAGGCAGGCACCTACATTGATTCACTCTTAACGCCTTTAGGGTGCGACAGTGTGATCATTACACAACTTTCGTTTTTACAGCCGATTCCGCTAACACAACAATCCATTAGCATTTGCTCAGGTGGAAGTTATACCATTAACGGAAATACCTACAATTTGCCCGGTGCTTATTTAGACACTTTGAATTCGGTGAACGGATGTGATAGTGTAATCTTAACAAATCTTCAATACAGTCCAACACTTACCTCCATTGTAAATCAAAACATTTGTTCGGGATCAAGTTATAATTTCAATGGAACAATTCTGAGTGCAGAAGGTATTTTTACTGATACCTTAAGTGCAATCGGAGGATGCGATTCTGTTGTCATTTTAGCCTTGTATATTGATCCCCCACTAACCACGAATGTGAATGCAACCATTTGTGAAGGGGAAAGCTACGCATTCAACGGATCATCCTTAACAGAAAGTGGTATTTATGTGGATTCGCTGAGCACTGCTTCCGGTTGTGATTCCTTGGTAATCCTTGAATTAGCTGTAACAACCTGTTCCGGAGATTTTGAAATCGCAAATATTCTCACACCCAATGGGGATGGTCAAAACGATACATGGAAGATCGATAATCCAAACCAAATATCAGGCTGTACCGTGAAAATATACAACCGCTGGGGTCAGCCACTTTATGAAACTACTGACTACCAAAATGAATGGGACGGAACAAAAAATAACGAACCACTCCCTGATGGTGTTTATTTCTATTCAATCGAATGTGGGGAAAAAAGCTACAAGGGAGCGATTAACTTATTACGACTTAAAAAATAACCCATGAAAAATAAACTCATCCTCGCTTTTGTGTTTGCTTTTACTGGGATGGTATCAGCACAACAAGTTCCGCAATCCTATTTGTATGGGTATAATTTGTTTTTAATCAATCCAGCACTTTCAGGAACAAGCAATTGTACTGAAATCAGCATGTCTCATCACAACCAATGGGTAAAACTGGAAGGGGCACCGATTACCAATCACTTGACCGTTTCCACCCGCCTTGGAAACCATTGGGGTGTTGGAGGACAATTTATGTTGGATAAGATCGGGATGTTGCAACAAGTGTCTGCCCTTGGAAATGTTTCCTATGGATTCTATTCCGGTCAACAATCCCTTCGCTTAGGCTTATCCTTGGGGTACAACAATTATCGTGTAAATCCTAGCAATGCGGTGGCCTTCGATTTACTTGACCCCATCGTAAACGGTGGAAACCAAAGCGCGGGAGCAATAAGTTCAGATATCGGTATCGCATATAAATTAGGTGGATTTTATGTTTTTGGAAGTGTAAAACAACTCCTGAAAACCTATTCCAATTTTGGATATACGAACCTCCCTGGTTATGTGCAGCGAGCCCACTATATGATGGGGTCAGGGTATGACATCCCATTGAATAATAC
>JBEGMB010000149.1:0-8312 GCA_041183245.1 Bacteroidota bacterium | reverse complement strand
CTGTTACTATTTTTGAGGCCACCGTTTCAAAATAAATTAATTACCATGCGAAATATTATAATTGCCTCCATCACCTGCTTTTCGTTTATTTACAATGCGCAAATTGACCCTCAAGGGGTATCGACGAGCTACAAGTTTCAAGAGATTATACAGCATATAGAGCGCAATTACGTGGACCCTGTAAATGCAAAGAAATTAACAGAGACTGCCATTGTAGCGATGCTTGAAGAGTTAGATCCCCATTCTACCTATATTCCTGCTGAAGAAGCTCAAGAAGCGCAATCCCAAATTAATGGGAGTTTTGTTGGTATAGGTATTCGGTTTCAAATTGTTAAAGATACTTTAATGGTGGTTGCTACCATTCCAGGTGGACCAAGTGAAAAGTTAGGTTTATTAGCGGGCGATCAAATTGTAGCAGTTGATGGAAATTCCATAGCGGGTATTGGTTTGAAAAACAATGAGGTCCGCGCGAAATTAATGGGTGAGCTAGGCTCAAAGGTACAAGTTAAAGTACTTCGCAAAAAGCGTGATGAATTAAGCTTTAACATTACACGGGATAAAATCCCAATTTATTCAGTAGATGCCGCGTATATGATAGATAAAGAGATTGGGTATATTAAACTCAATAGCTTTTCACGAACTACCGTTGAGGAAATTCAACTGGCGCTTAAAGAGTTGAAATCAAAAGGAATGAAAAACCTGATTTTCGATTTGCAAGGAAATGGGGGAGGACTACTTGATGCGGCAAGAGGTGTTGCGGATGAATTTATCTCAGGTAATAAATTATTGGTTTATTCCATAGGGCGTGCGCAGCCACGCAGTAATTTGAATGCGAGTAAAAAAGGACTGTGGGAAGAGGGGGGCTTGATCGTATTAACGGATGAATATACCGCCTCAGCGAGTGAAATTGTTTCTGGAGCAATTCAAGATTGGGATCGGGGCTTAGTAGTTGGTAGAAGAACCTTTGGTAAAGGCCTAGTTCAACGTCCAACACCTTTGGCCGACGGTAGTGAATTGAGATTAACCATAGCGCGATATTTTACGCCAACGGGACGATTTATACAAAAACCATATCAAGATGTGGAGACCTATCGCAAAGACCTTACACAACGCTATTTAAATGGCGAATTTCAGCATGCTGACTCTATTAAATTGCCGGATTCTTTGAAGTTCTACACCATGATTAAAAATCGCTTGGTATATGGTGGCGGTGGAATTATGCCTGATGTTTTTGTGGCATTAGATACTACGGATATAACAGACTATTACAGCAGTTTAATTCGTGGGGGGCATGTGAATTCATATAGCTTAGAATATGTGAATACAAACCGCGAACAATTGAAGAAAAAGTACCCGGATGTTAAAACATTCATCGCGAATTTTAACACAGACGCTTCATTCATGGAGGGCTTTTTTAATTATGTTTCAATGGAAGATCCTAAGTTAACGTTCGATCAACAAGCGTATGACATCAGTGGTAAGTCGATACGCATTCGAATTAAATCAAACATCGCTCAAGACCTTTTTGGGTATAGTGAATCGTATCAAATCTTTAACGAGTTGAACGAAGTGGTTCAAAAAGCAACCATGCTATACAAGGATAAATCTTATCAAGGGTATGATCTTGCAGACTAACAAGAATTAAATTGAACAAAAAAGGCCGCATACGCGGCCTTTTTTGTTTGAAATGGAATTTATCCTCTTCGTCGCTCCAATAATATCATCATCATTAAGCTAAGTACGACGCGCTCTTGAGCATTTTCGTCAACCTGTTTTAATTCATGTAAAGAGAATTTTCTACCAAAAAATGAACTGTCTTTTTTAAACCTCATTATGGGTTCATTTTGTTCGTTGGTTACCAAGTAACTAGGGTTGAGCATATAGCCGGTAAAAATTCCGACGATTGGAATTTCAGAAACCAAGGCATCCATTACTTTAACCCAAGGCTTTTCTTCACGTATCGTGAATTCATTGGTGTTTTCTGCGTTCAACACAACATAGGTCGCCTTCCATAAAGAAACGGCTCCTTTACGCGCTACTTTACCGAGTTCTTTATCCTCACCATTAAAAAAGGAATAAGTAGCAGAAAAATCTAGCCATTTATTCGCCTTTATTCGATATAACAGCGTTTGTTTTGATTCGTTGCTGTAGCACATAATGTCCTCTTTTAATTTGAACATTTTTTGACGAACATAACTGACTGTATTATTTTTTGAATCCGTAATTACGAAATCATTTGATAAGGTGCCAATTTTAAACTTAAACGAAAGGGGGAATTCAAAGGACATAAAATATGCATTAGGGGTTAATAAATGTTATTACCAAATCTTGGATACTTTTTCTTTGGGATTGCGCATCTTTTTTCCTTCAGTAATTTGAAAAGCTTCAAAAAACTCAGGGCAATTTTTCAAGGGTCCATTTACACGGTACATGCCCGGAGAATGGGGGTCCGTGGCCAAACGGTTTTTCATTTCTGCATCGGTATACTTAATCTTCCATAATTGACCGTAAGCAATAAAAAAGCGTTGCGCTGGCGTAAATCCTTCACGCAATTCATTCATTTTGAATTCATCGGTTAGTTTGTATGCGTAATAAGCCATCGTGAGTCCACCCAAATCTGCAATGTTCTCTCCCATGGTTAGTTCAGCGTTCACACAATTTCCTTCCATTGGGCAAAAACTAGCAAAAGTTTCTCCTAAAAGTGCAGTTCGCTGCTCAAATGCCTTTCTGTCTTCTTCTGTCCACCAATTGGTGAAACTTCCATCCGCTGCGAATTTAGAACCCATGTCGTCAAAACCATGCGTAAATTCATGTCCAATAACCATTCCGATGCGCCCATAATTCACTGCATCTTCTGATTCGACATCAAAAAATGGGGGTTGCATTATTCCTGCGGGGAAGGCAATTTCATTTAAGAGCGGGTGGTAGTACGCATTAACCATGTGTGCAGGCATGCCCCATTTTTCTTTATCTACGGGTTTATTCAATTCAGCAAGATTCTTCTGATTGGAATAACGAGCCATCAATTTTATATTTCCGATATAGTCCTCAGGATTAAAAGTAAGGGATGAGTAATCTTCCCATCGCTCAGGGAAACCCAGTTTTCTTCCAATTGAATCCAATTTGTTTCGGGCTTGTTTCTTTGTTGCAGGGGTCATCCAATCGAGTTTTTCAATTCGTTCTCTAAATACCACGAGTAGGTTATCTACCAATTCATTTACCCGTTTTTGTGCAGCGGCTGAATAATATTTCTCTACAAATGCTTTGCCGAGTAATTCACCGATTTCTAAATTCGTTATTTCATCGATGGCATATTCATTCAATGGTTTCTGTTCTTTTTTGCCTTTTAAGGTCTTGCCATAAAAGTCAAAGTTTTGGTCAACAAAGGCGATATTAAGATGACCTGCGTAGTGATTTAATACATTCCATTGCAGGTAGTGCTTCCAGGTTTGTAGAGATTCCGTTTCAATACACCCTGCTAAGGTTTTAATAAAATCAGGATTAGATACAATGATGCTGTCAGGGGTTTGTGCTCCAATTTTAGATAAGTAATAACGGAAGTCAAAGGTTCCGAAAGACTTGATTACGCTGCTAAATGAAAGTTTGTTGTAAGTTAGCTCGGGAATTCTCATTTTAGCTGGTGTAAGCATGGATTCTGCTAATTTCGTTTCGAATTTCACAATATTAAATGCGGCTTCTGCGGCTTTTTCTTCGCTATTTCCAGCCATAATAAAGATTTTCGCAATGTGCGCTTGATATGCTTTTAATATGTCCTTTTTGTTTACTTCAGTATAGTAATCACGATTTGGTAATCCAATTCCGCCTTGCCCTAGATAACTTATATTTTTGTCCACTTCCTTTAAGTCTTGTCCGACTCCATAACCAAATGCACTTCCGATTCCATCGCGGTGATGGCTGGCGATGATTTCAACAAGCAAATCTTTACGGTTTAATTCGTCAATTAACGAAAGTTCGGATTGTATGGCTGAAATCCCTAGTGCATCGCGTTGTTTCATGTTAACAACACTCGCATAATACGCTCCTAGAATTTGATTTTGAGTACCAGCTTCACCGGGTTGAGCCGCACATTCTTCAAGTATTTTTGTGAGCTTTTCATTATTAGATTTAACCAATTCATTAAAGCTTCCCCAACGTGATTCTGTTGCCGGTATGACTGTATTTTTAACCCATGTCCCATTACAAAACATAAAAAAGTCTTCGCTGGGATTTAAGGAATTATCCATTAATTCCGTGGATACAGTTTTGTAGCTATTGCCTTGTGGATTTTCACTGAGTTTAGTGCTCGCGCAACTTGCGATTAATAGGATACTCGCAAAACAAAAGATAAGTTTTTTCATAAAGCTAAATTAGGATTATAAATCATTTCTATGTGTGGTATACCGTCTTCTAAATAAGATTTTCCGGTAAATGTAAACCGATGTGTTTGATAAAATTGTTCAAGATGAGCCTGCGCCGAAATACGAATTGGAACGTTTCCAGCCATTGATTCAATCGCATCCATGCAGTAATTCATGAGCTTGTGTCCTTCACCTGTTCCTCGGTGGGATTGAGCTACAATTACCCGGCCTATTGCATATTCCGGATAAACAACACCGGGTGCAAGTATACGGGCATAGGAAACCACGTTGTTTGAATCGTCCATTCCAAGCAAATGTATTGCTTGTTGGTCAAGGTTGTCAAGGTCTTGATAAATGCATTGTTGTTCCACTACAAAAACTTCACTTCGCAAGGCTAAAATCTGATAGAGCTGAGCAGGAGATAATGCATCAAATCGATATGTAAATCTATGGATCATCTTCAAATTTAGCTAGATTTTTACTTGAGCAGCACTTTTCGTATTACATTTGCCATAGATGAATCAAAATCAAATAATTCTTGTAGTATTTTCCGTCGTTGTAACATTGTTATTAGTGTTCGATATACGCTCTCTCTTTAAGTTTAAAGAACATGAGGTCTCCACAAAGAATTCAATACGTTGGAGCGCTATTTGGATCTTGACGGCTATGGCATTTAGCGGGTTTGTTTTTTATGAAAAAGGCTTTGAGAAATTTTCGCAATTTCAATCGGCCTATTGGATTGAACAGTCTTTATCCGTTGATAATCTCTTTGTGTTTTTAATGGTGTTCAAATATTTCAAAGTAACAGGAAAGGCTCAACATAAGATCTTACTCTGGGGTATATTGGGAGCAATGGCGCTTCGTGCAATCTTTATTTTTGCTGGAACTTGGTTAATCAAGATTACCTATCTTCCCGCATTTTGGAAATTTACCTTAGGTCCAGATCAGGTAGGAGGAGAAGGGTTTCATCGGATTAATTTGATCATGACTATTTTTGGTATCATGCTCTTGTATGGGGGAATTAAGGCCTTATTTTCAGTGGAAGAAGATGAGGGTCAAGACTTTAATAACTCGTTTGGTGCCCGATTTGTTCGAAAGAACTTCCGCGTTTTGACTAAAGATTCTTCCGATTCTTTTTGGATAAAACGTAATGGCAAAGTGTTCTTTACAAGGCTATTCATGGTGCTTTTTATTGTGGAAACAACCGACTTGATTTTTGCGATTGATTCCATTCCAGCTATTTTTTCAATTGCTCCAGATGATCCACTTATCCTATATACTTCGAACATTTTTGCAATCTTTGGTTTGCGTTCGATGTATTTCTTATTGGCAAATTCAATGGATAAATTTGAGAAATTAAAATATGGTATTTCTATAATCCTCGCCTTTATTGGGTTTAAAATGCTGATTGCACCCATGTATCACATAGAAACCATCGTTTCGTTAGGTGTAATACTTGGTACCTTGCTTATTTCTGTTATTATTTCTGTTCGTACTTCCGATTAAAACAAGGTGCATGCACCTTCTTCTGAATCAGTAACTTGACGTCTAAATACACCGAATAACTCACGACCTAAGCCAACTTGATCGATACACGCTTTGGTCACTGTGGCACGTAGCTCAAAATCTGTCTCATGACAAATTAGGGTGCCTTCAACACAGTTCAATGTGAGTAAATCACCGGTTTTGATTTTTCCAATGGAACCTCCTTTGTTTGCTTCAGGACTCATATGAATGGCTGCAGGAACTTTACCCGAGGCTCCACTCATCCGACCATCGGTAACCAAGGCTACACGAAATCCCTTTTTTTGTAAAATGGTTAGGGTAGGAGTTAATTGATGTAATTCCGGCATGCCCTTGTGTGCAGGTCCTTGAAACGGAAGGACAGCAATGAAATCTTTGTTTAGTTCATTATTTTTGAACGCTGTAATTAATTCGTGCTGTTCGTTGAATACAATGGCGGGTGCTTCAATAACGAGATGTTCATCAGCAACGGCTGCCGTTTTAACAACACTTCGTCCGATATTTCCTTTGATGATTTTAATGCCACCATCCTTAGAAAAAGGATTACTTGCATCTCGAATAATTGAATCATTAAGCGATTCCTTTGCGCCATCTCTCCAAGCTAAGGTGTTGCTTACAATGTAAGGTTCTTGCGTATACTTTGTCAGCCCTTTTCCTATTATTGTCGTAACATCATCATGTAATAACCCATTTTCAAGTAAGGTGTGTATTACAAATCCCATTCCTCCAGAGGCATGGAAGTGATTCACGTCAGCCGCACCATTCGGATACATCCGAGTAATTAATGGAATCACTGCCGAAAGATCCGACATGTCGTCCCAATTAATAATAATTCCAGCTGCTCTGGCCATGGCAATTAAATGTATGGTATGATTCGTTGATCCACCCGTAGCTAACAGTCCAATAATGCCGTTAACTATAGTTTTCTCGGTGACGATATCCATTAAGAGATTTGTACCCTTGCGTGCATTTTCAGCTGCTACACGTACGGACTCTTCGGTCAGTAAGTCGCGTAATTCTGTGCCTGGATTTACAAAACTTGATCCTGGTAATTGAAGTCCCATAATCTCCATGAGCATTTGGTTGCTATTTGCTGTACCATAAAAGGTACATGTTCCAGGCGAATGGTAAGAATCTGATTCTCCTTTTAATAATTCGGCTCGACCTATTTTTCCTTCAGCAAATAACTGACGAATGTTTGATTTTTCTTCATTCGAAATTCCACTAGGCATTGGTCCGCCGGGTACAAATACTACTGGTAAATGTCCAAAGCGAAGACTTCCCATAAGTAAGCCAGGAACAATTTTGTCGCAAATTCCAAGGCATAGCACTGCATCAAACACATTGTGCGACAATCCAACAATGGTTGACATGGCAACCACATCCCTTGAAAAAAGTGAAAGATCCATTCCGTCTTGACCTTGGGTTACCCCATCACACATTGCAGGAACAGCTCCGGCTACTTGCGCAACCGCATGATGAGAAGTAGCGTAGGCGCGGATTTGTTTCGGGTAATCTTCATACACCTTGTGTGCCGAAAGCATATCGTTGTAGGAAGTTATAATTCCTATGTTTTTTAGCTCATTTTCAGCCAATGCATCTTTTTCATGGGCACTACATCCTGCATAGGCATGGGCTAAATTACCGCAACTCATTGCTGAACGAGCCACTCCATTGATTCGAGCCTGTTGCATTTGATTCATGTACGCGCTTCGAGTTTCGGAGCTTCGGGCGATTATTCTTGCAGTTATTGCTTCAATGGTAGAATTCAACTTCATGGGGCGTAATATATTTCTGTAAGGTTATCTACAATATAAGAAATTGGAGTTCCTTCTGTTGATGATGCCTTAAGTTTGTCTAGTTTATCTTTTCCTGTTATTAGTAAAATACGGTGTTCTATGGATTCAATGAATGCTAAATTAGTGGAAATACGTTTTGTTGGATGACTTGGGGCGTTTGTTCCCAAGCAACCAAATTCTTTTGAAAGTAAACCGTCTGTAGAGGGCTTATCGTTTGGGAATAATGAGGCAAAGTGCCCGTCACCTCCCATTCCCAGTAAAATTATATCGCCGTGGATAAATTTAAGATATGTTTGATGGCATTGCGCGATGCTTTGCGCATAATCTTGCGGATTTTGCACCATGGGTTCGAGGCTGAAATCTGCTTGGTTTTTAAATATGTTCCGAATTACCCCCTCGTTAGATGCTGGATCTTGAACAGGAACAAAGCGGTCGTCAACCAAGCCAAATTCAATTGTAGAAAAATCTAAGCTTGAAACGGATAGCTTTTCGTAAACAGGCATAGGTGTGCCGCCACCTGACAATAAAACCTTGGCGGTTCCTTTGCTTTCTTGAACCTTGATAATTAATTCTGTAATCCGCAGCGCAAGACTATTAAGTGCTTCCTCTCTCGAAGCAAATGAAATTAGTC
>JBEGMB010000148.1:0-2728 GCA_041183245.1 Bacteroidota bacterium | reverse complement strand
TCACCAAGGTGTTCTTGAATAAGGCATTGTGCCTCGAGGAGATGTTCCTCAAGAAAAGGGCCTTCCATCTGTTCAATAACCGTGAGGGACTCTAGGGTGTTTTGATAATCTCCTTCAAACGCCCAATGAACAAATGCGACAAGATATGGGCTAAAGTCGAGCCTTGTGTTCCATAAAATCTGAACAACCTGTTGTCTTTCCTTTGGATTCTGTATTTCTGTTAAAAGGTCCATCCATGCTTCGCGGATTCCTTTTTTTGTAATCGAAGAAAGTAAGGCGTGTAAGGCAGTGCGCCTTGACGGGGAAGCTTCACCAACATATATCCTGACCAATTCCTTGAGTTGTGATAAATTACCTTTTTCTTCCAGAAGGGCAATACCTTCCTGGAAAAGATCGTCCTGGTCATTTTGAATTAATGCTAATGGATCAATGCTGTTTTTTGCCATCTTCTTCAATAAATTGGGTTAAATAAATGTAATCTTCGACGGTTAATTGCTCTGGTCTTTTACTGGAAAATTCTGAAGGGAGCGAGACCGATAAGGATTTCAAGGAGTTCCGCAACGTTTTCCTGCGTTGATTGAAAGCTGTTTTTACTACGGTAATGAATAAGGCTTCATCGCACGGCAGGGACAATCGATTGTTGCGCGTGCATCGAATGACCCCTGAAATCACTTTTGGAGGGGGAAAAAAGGAGCCCGGTTCAACGGAAAACAGGTACTTTACATCATAAAATGCTTGAATTAAAACACTTAGGATCCCATATTCCTTGCTGCCAGGAGGCTCTGCAATTCTTTTTGCGACCTCCTTCTGAAACATGCCTAAAATAAGCGGGATTTTTGCTCGGTTTTCGAGACACTTAAACATGATTTGTGAGGAAATATTGTAAGGAAAGTTTCCAACAACGGAAAACGGTTGGTCTTCGAAAAATTGCCTTAAATCGGCTTTCAAAAAGTCGGTTAAATGAACCTGAGTAAATTGGGGATACGTTAGGTTTAAATATTTCACAGACTCCTTATCGATCTCAAAAGCATGTAAATCGATGTCGTTTCGCTCTAGAAGAAATTGGGTGATGGCCCCCTTACCAGGACCAATTTCTAAGACTAAAGATTTAGGTGCCAAGGTTGGAACAGCAGCAACAATTTTTTTACAGACCGATTGATTGATTAAAAAGTGTTGGCCTAAATGCTTTTTCGGAGCTACTTTCATGAAACCATGGTGTTAATCAAATTCATCGTAGTACGAAACGCGACAAAATTTCCATCATACCTTGTTTTGTGGTGTTGCTGGAGCTTGTCCGCATGGGTGTCAAAATAATGGTTCAAGGCATCTTGATTTTTGGCCCAATACAAGATGGAGTAGGTGCATTCATTGGGTTCATGCCCATTAACTTTTGAAAGTACGCACTGGGTAAAGCAGCGAGTTTCTAGCACATCAGGGATATGGGTTGTCTGCATCCAATGCAACCAGTCCGATTCAATGGTAGGGTCTAAACTTACCGTCACATTGTATAAAATTGGATTAACGGTTGGTTCTATTGCTTCCATCAACTAGGCCTTTTGAATTGAAGCTCAAAAGTAAAGATTTTGCACCGGTAATTTTTTTAATATCTTTGAATGAACAATAAATATAACTTTTATGAAAAAATCATTACCGTTACTAGCTTTTTTTAGCTTTTTTGCTTTTGCTTCTTTCGGACAATCGTGTGTGCCTGGGGCAAACTTTGTAGATTCAACGTATGGTGTTTGGCCGGATACAACGCAGAATTTTCCGCCAGCAGCTGCTAATGTTGCGTATTCAACCGACTTAAATTTCAAGGTTCCGGCTACCGTTACGGCTGAATTGGATGCTTCTGGACAATTCGTGGGGTCTCCCATTCAAAGTTTTACGGTCACCGGTGTTCTGGGATTGCCCGCAGGATATAACTATGCGTGCAACATCGCAAATTGCACTTACAACGGTGGAGCCAACGGATGCGCCAACATTTGGGGTACTACTTCCACAACTGGGACATATCCCATTACAATTGAAGTCGATGCAACTGTTCTTGTGTCCCTTTTTCCTGGACTACCACCTGCTCCGGTAACACAATCCGTATCTTTTTCAGGATACAAAATCATCGTTGGAAATGCCGGGTTAATCACGGGAGTTATTGAACCGCTCAACGTGTATCCTAATCCTTCAAGCGATGTATCAACCGTTCGAGGACTTAATGGGACTCGTTTAACGTTGAGCAACCTAAACGGTCAAGTATTGATGGTTAAATCGATAGCTGGTATCTCCACAACGGAATTAAACCTTTCAGACCTTAATGCTGGGGTTTATTTTTTAAACGTATATGGTGAATTTGGAGTTGAAACTGTTCGAATTATTAAAAAATAAGGCTGCAGTTAAGTATGAAAAAGGCCGCAATTGCGGCCTTTTTTTATTCAATGACTTGTTTAATTACTTGATAGATTTCCCAGGTAACCTTATCATAAACATACACTAAAACATGCATGTTGGAAGCATTATGAGCTCCATCTAGCTGATTGGGAACAACAAACGAATAATTGACATAGTATTTACCATTGGTTAAATCGGACGCCGTTAAGGTTCTTCCAAATGGTGTATTATTGAGGTTTCCTCGATGTATGTCTCGGTGAACATAACTGGTGTTGTGGGAATTATCTCCCATTTTTTGGTCGCCCACCAAAGAATCTTCCACGATGCATGCAACAATTCCTAAGTC
>JBEGMB010000147.1:0-3698 GCA_041183245.1 Bacteroidota bacterium | reverse complement strand
TTATCAAACCAAATATGATAAGCTGCAAGCGGGGATTGAGCTGAATTCTTCCCGATAGTATTAGTAAAGTAGAAATCAATAGCTGAATAGCTAGATCACCTTTTTTATATTCCAGAAAAGGAATTTTACCGAATACACGCCATTCAGAAAGTTCCGGGATAAAAACAATTAATAAAAAAGTTAGTGTTGCTACCAAAGGAAACCAAGCATATAATCGAATGATACGTTGAAAAAAGATAGTTCCATTTTCTTGCAACAAAAACGGTATCAATAACAATAATGAGTAATTAAAAATAAAACTGTCCCGAATCACGTCAAATGCCGGGAATTGTGTGATTCCTCGAATAACCCAACCAATATTAAGTAGTAAAAGCAGCGCCAATAACTTCAAGCGAATGTCCCAAACTATTTGAATTTTATTACGCTCTCTAATGGCTAATAAAACACCAATTAGCAAAGTCCCTTCAGCCAAGAAACTATAAGACATCCCTTTATTAAAAAAAAGGTAGAGCGCATATACCAGCATTATCCAATTCCCAAAATAGTCCTTGGCACTCATGAAAAATAACAGATTAACCGATTACGAATATCTAATAAACGAATCCAGGTCCAATTAGTTCTTCCTGCTTTATTACCAGGATCAATTAAGCTATCAGTGACGCGTTGTGAAATTAATTCGGGGCTAATGCCTCCCACTTTTAAATACGTAGCATCAATATACCGTTTGAATTCATCCACCTGGTAACGCAATTTACCCGTCCTTTCCAATAAATGACGCGCAGCTTTACGGTTTATGCTATACCCATGTGCACAGCTAACAGAACGCATCAAGGGCGTTCCTATAACATACTTTTCAGAAATAGATCTTTTGCTACTTTTTAGTAGACGCATATACCCATGCCATGCACCCCAGAAAAACAAATCGTATTCCTGTGTCGTTGCATGAAATAGCTGTTTCAAAACAGCAGGATCATTAACTACACTGTCAGATTCGAGAATTAAAAAATGTTCCTGTTCCGGTCCTTTAGTTCGAACAATTTCTTTCCAGATTCTTCGGTTTGAAAGCAAAATCCCTATTTCCCCATCCATAAAGGGTCTAAAAAATCGAGTGCGCGCATTTTCTTTCAAACGATTTAAAAAGGGCACATGCTCTTGTGTTGGATAGATTGCTTTGGCTTGCTGAATACCTGGCAATTGTTCCATCAATTCTTTCACAAAGGGAGCTCTCTGCGTTTCAAGTTCCGATGTAATCACGTAACCCCGAAGCATGGAGGTTTATTTTTTTTGTCTTTTGAGTAAAATGGGGGGGATAAAAAGCTTTACACGTTCCTTCCAATTAAGGGAGGGCGCTACCACTTCTCCAACATGTCCTGCACGTGCTTTAAATAAAGTGGAGTGATCAGCAAGAGCAGGATTTACTTCGTGAGCAGGTCGACCATTGGAATAATAATAAAGTGCAATTGACTTTCTACTTTCATCTTCCGGGCAGCTCAACGCATCAGGATGCCCATGATAGGAAGTATCAGTGGTACTAAACAGTGCAAGGGTATTAAATGCCGGAAGTATTTTTTTACGACAAGACTTCATTTCAGTATCCCACAATTCAAAGTGTCCACCATATTCTTCTTTCCAATCCTTATTTAAATAAAGTAAAACATTGAGGCGACGATCCAACCCGGTAAGCGAATGTTTATTAAAGTCGGCATGCACTTTTAAAAGACCTCCTCGTTTAATTTCATGTAACCCACCCCCAATTAAATAAGGATCTCCCAATAAGGTTTCTTCGATCGAGGTGAGCGACTGTAAAAAACGGAGAAAGGTTTCAGATTGCAAAAAATGGATTAACTGTTTTGTTTTAGGACCCAAGTCAGCCTCCCCTTTTGTTGCAAATTTTTTCTCATTAGGATTATTAAATCGAAACGCATTAAGCGTTGAAAGGTCGGGGAACTCCTCACGTACCTGACTCAAAAATTGAGAATCAAAAAAATTCTCAAAATAAATATGTGGAAAGGGATCTGCAGACGAATATGCATTCTTATATGCAGTGGCGACTGCATCCAAATCTTGAAAAGAAGGAGATAAATAATTACTCATACACTAACTTGATGCTTCCGTAATTGAGAAACTAAATAAAGTGGATTAAATATAAGACTTGTTGATGCAAATAAAGCTAATGAAGCCCAAACTGCACCTGCTAAACCCCAAAATTGAATAAAGAACACAGTAGCGATGAGCGATAAAAAGCTTTGCGTAGTTGAAACCAACGCCGGAAGCTTATTTAACTTCAAAGCCAATAAAAATACTACAGACACATAGTCTATCACCAATAAAAAAACATAGAATGCATATACATTAAATAGACTTTTACTTTCCGGGGTGTCATATTGACTCCACCAGGAAAATAAAAAATGCCCCTTCCATAGCAATCCCCAAAAAATAAACAAGGAAAAAATAAAAACTCGAATAAAAATCATTTTAAATCGAATCGCCAAGACGCCCCAGTCACCCTGTGCCTGTAGTTTAGAAATGGATGGGAACAAAATCTGCGTAAAATTTGTCATTCCGGTTCGTATCACTTCAAAAAAACGAAACACCAATAAAAAAATAGTCAACTGTGTTACTGTTAAATAATGGCTTAATACAATAATTTGAATATTATAAGCAATCACTGCCGCCACCATACTTTGAAAATACCAAAAGCTATACCCCAATTGATTCCAAAGCAATCGTAGTTTAAATACCTTCCAACTGATAGTAAATCCAATCTCATGCTTTGCCTGTAAAAAAAGTAAAAATAAAAATACACAGTTAACCATGGCCGAGGTAAGTAACAACCACTCCACTTTGCCAAACTTACTTACCCAGATTAATAGAAAAGCCTCCGCTATCGTTCGCCCCACTCGAACCCATTTAGAGAGATAAATCTTATTAACAGACTGTAACAAGGACTCCCATAATAAGGCTAGCATATTTTGCGCAACGATCAATGCCAGCAAGAAAGAAAGAAATAAAAACGGCCCATCTATACGCACCCATTCAAGTTGAAAGAGTAACAAAAACAATGGAAAGGCCACTAAAAAAACTAAGGGACTGTAAAAGAAAACCGCATTGATCAAGCCCGACTTGCTAGATGGATCTTGAATCAAGCGATGTGAAAGTCCGGTATTAAGACCAAAGTCGACTACTGTTGCAATCAAAATTAAATTAAGCAACACTCCATAGGTGCTAAAAGAAGTTTCCCCCAACCGAGTCACTAACAAACGCGTAACAATTAAAAGAGACAGTGCCGTTACACCCTGTGATGCAAATGTGCCTACTAGATTGTAGAGGTAAAGTTTATGCGAACGTAGACGATTGACTAATGCATTCATTGTGGGGGGAGCGTTTCCTTCCGCTTAAACCCAAATTTACAATCGCAAAAAGGCCATCCAATTTTATCGCCAAACTTTTTAATTCTTTGGTTAATCCCTGTCTTAGGCCAACGCCATTCCAATCGCCAAGGCAATTCATATTGAGCAGTTAAAGCCATATTCATTACTTTTTTATCAGAACTGGAAGGGCCGTAATCACCACCGTCTACCTTAACCCACTGGTAGTTCAAGGATATCCCTTTGTTTACAGCTGCCGATAAATAAAGCCCGGCTACTCTCCATTGAAGATGGGCACCATAGGTAAAACTCACCCAGCCTCTATAAAAT
>JBEGMB010000146.1:0-4710 GCA_041183245.1 Bacteroidota bacterium | reverse complement strand
ATGGTATTCCCAATGTCAGTAAACACCTGATCCATCGGTTGCAGAATTTGCTCCTCTTGTTGCTTTAAGATATCATTAATATTTAAATCCTTCTTAATGTCAACCCCGGATTTACGGATTTCATTCTTTAATTCTTCAGAGGCGGTACGAATTGAAAACAAAGCTCTACCTAGTGTTTTAGCAATGCCAGGAATACTTTTCGGTCCAAAAAAAATCAGCACCACTAAAATGATAACAAGTACTTCGTACCCATCAACATCATTAAAAAGTAAAGGCAAGGTTTGCATCAACGCAAAGTTACGACATTTTACTTCGTTTGCATTTTTTCTACCACTTTTAGAACAAAGGATTGAGGAATAAACGGTGACAGATAGTTGATAAGGATTCGAAATCCGAAATCACTAATTATGATTGTTTTGCCTTTCATCATTGCCTTGTAACCTTTAAGTGCAGTGGAGTAGGCATCTGCTCCTTTTTCGAACATTTTTGCATTACCCATGCCTGCTGCGAATTCGAATTCCGTTTTTACCGGACCAGGACAAAGTGCGGTTACACTTATGTTCGTGTTGCGTAATTCGTAGTTGGTTGCTTTCGTGAGCGATACTACAAAGGCCTTAGTTGCAAAATAGGTCGCTTGCAAAGGACCAGGTATAAATCCAGCGGTACTTGCCGTATGAAGTATTTTTCCTTCATTTTTTTCAATCATTTCAGGAAGAAAGCCATGGGTGAGCGCTGTCAAGGCTTGTACATTTACTGCAATCATTTGATGGTCCTCCGATCCAGAACGATCCGCGAACTTACCCCAACCACCGAATCCGGCATTATTGAATAAATAGTTTACAAAAATATCTTGTGATTTTATCGTTGAAATCAAGGAATTGACTTCTTCGATATTTCCGAGATCTACTGAAAACACCAGTGTTTTTACTTTGTACTTGGCTTCAATTTCTTCAGCCAATTTATTTAATTGTTCCGTTCTACGTGCTACAAGAATCACGTTATTGCCATTTGATGCGTGAATACGCGCTAATTCTTTTCCTATTCCACTCGATGCTCCAGTGATTAATCCTGCTTTCATATGTTTTACTTTATCTTATCAGGTGAACGTAAAAGTGGGATAGTTTGTTCTCAGAAGAAATGAAAATTACGGTATATACGCCCTCTTTCAAATCCACACCTTGTTGATCCGTTCCGTTCCAATCGTTTTGATAATTAGAACTCTTGTACACTACGTTGCCCCAACGATTCACAATACTTAATTCAGAATTCGGTTTTAAGGCCTCAATTTCAAGGTAATCATTGGTTAAATCACCATTTGGCGTAATTACATTTGGAAAGGTTAATTCATCGTAAACCACCACATTATAGGTAATGGTGTCTTGACAACCTTGAGCATTGGTTACCGTGAGTTGAACAGGATAAACTCCTGCATTGAAACTTGAATCCCACGGGGATTGATTGTATATCACGCCGTTAATATTCCATTGTTCAATGGTATAATTTGATGAGCTGTTGGTAAACGTTATCAGCTCTCCCACGTCCGGATCACTTGGTGAAAACGTGAAATCGGCATTCGGATAGCTTGGATTAATTACTGTGTAAAGCGTTGAAGTATCGCTACATCCATTGGCATCCGTCACGGTGAGGATGTAGTTTCCTGCGGTTAAATTTTGTAAATTTAATGAATTGATATTACCAGGTTGCCATGAATACGAGTAGGTATTTGTCCCGCCGGTAACACTTAAGCCGGTAATGCTACCGTCTACCAAACAGGTTGGGTTTAATAGGTTAACCTGACTTTCATCTATGACTACAGGATTTAATTGAGGGACAACCACCGTAAGGGTAGAAGTGCAATTGTTAGCATCTGTTATGGTTAGCACGTAGGTTCCAGCCGTAAGGTTGGTATTATTCGCTGTATTTACTGAATTATTCCAGCTGTATTGAATCCCGTTACCATTACTGGTAATTCCTGAAATTGAACCTGCTTCCCCCGCGCAACCTACCGGCGTAATTAGCAACTGGGTTGTATCAATGGAAGGACCTCCAGTGGAACTAATTGTGATTCCAGTAATGCTGTCCATACACCCTTCGTTATCCGTAACTACTAATGAATAAGAACCTGGTGCTAAGCCATTCGGGATATTTAGGGTAGGTTGTTGGTTCGACCAAAGGTAGCTTAATGGGGCAGTGCCACCACTGACAGTTATACCAGAAATTCCTCCATTGTTTTGTCCGCAAAGTTCATTGATTACTTGAATTGAACTTGTATCAATAACAGGTGGGGTAGAAGCCTGAATGGTAAGTGGACCTAATGTATCCGTACAGTTATTTTGATCAGTTACTACAAGGGTATATTGTCCGGCCGCTACATTACTAAGATTGACCGAGTTGCTGTTGCCAGGTGTCCATTGGTATTGTATTCCTGCACCAGTTGCTGTAATCCCACTAATTCCTCCATCGCCTTGTCCACAATGTTCTATTGAATATGCAGCTTGACTGCTATCTATGGTTGGACCTTGCGTGAATGGTACAGTTAAAGGACTACTCGTTGCGGTGCATCCGTTAGCATCCGTTACCGTAAGGGTATAAGATCCGCTTGCCAAGCCGGATGGGTTTAGGCCGTTACCTCCGTTATTACTCCATGAATAGGTTAAATTGGTTCCCGTAGTAGTTATTCCCGTAATGGAACCCAACGTACCGTTGCAGGATTGCGGTGTAATTAATGCAGCGGTTGTATTTACAGTTGGTCCGCTGGTCCCGGTAATTGTATACGGAGATGAAGTGGTAGAACAACCTGCCGCGTCTGAAACAGTGAGTGTGTATGTGCCAACAGTAGCATTAGTGAGATTCAGCGTATTTCCTCCGTTGTTCGACCATGAATAGGAATAGGGTTGAGCACCGCCATTTACAGTCAATCCTGTAATTGAACCGGGTGTTAAGCACGTGGCGTTCGTTATGGTAGGAATGCCGCTGATTAAAGGAGCCGAGCCAATAACTACGGTTACCGGTTTTCTAAATGAACCGGGGCAAATTCCAATGTAGTAGGTAGTGGTGGTGTTTAAGCTTGGGGTAGTGTATGAATTTCCTGTAGCTACAACCGTATTACCAAACGGGGTGGTATACCATGTTAAATTACCAGCGGGAGGATTGCCGATAGTAGAAGCACTTAAGGTAACACTGCCATTACCACATATGGTATCGTTTGCCGCTATGATATCGTAAAATGAGGCATTGGTGTTTGTTAGTCCAGCGGCACCTCCAGTGGCGCCATTTGGTGGGAAATTTGGTACAAATGTTGAATTCGTAACGCCTGATGCTCCGCCATTTACTTGTTGAATGGGTGTACCCGATGAAATGGAGATGTATCCGCCGCCACCGCCGCCGCCTGGTCCATCTGCTTCCATAGTTGGAGAAGAAGCAAAGGCGCCAAAAGAAATTACTTGATTCCCTCCATTTCCTCCATTGGCTTGAAGTGTCAATGTATTTGGAATAGCTGTTGCGTTTGAGATATAAATTGATCCGCCTCCGCCTGCACCGCCCGCGCCATCATTTCCGAATTTCTGCGTTGAGGCTTGAATTGCTGTTTGACCGTTCGGATTGGCGTTTACGCCATTTGCGCCATTTGCTTCAATAGACCCGCTTCCAGAAATTGTTCCGTAAACTTTTATGTAGGCAATACCGCCACCTCGACCACCATTACCTCCTTGGGCGTTGTTTTGATCTCCTGCGCCACCACCTCCGCCTGCGAAAATTCGCGTATTGTCTTGGGTGAGTGGATGTCCACCAAGCCCACCTTCCTTTCGGCGATAATCACCACCCCAAGTGGTGTTGTTCGGGCCAACCGTATTTTCATTTTGATTCACCGTAGCGCCTGAATATCCGCCTCTTCCACCACCTGGACTAATCGAACCACCCATTCCTGCTGCTTCGAGGTTCCAGTTGACATTGTATAAAGGATTGGGAACTCCTTTCCCGGTATAAGTTTGCGCGGTGTTGCCTACATTACATCCGCCGCCGCCGCCAGCATTGTGGTTATTTCCGCCGCCACCGCCATTGGCTGGTGCACTTTTGCAATATCTAGAATAAATGGCATCATATTCTGTATAAAATCCTGCAATACTTTCACCTTTTTCCGCACCTTGTGTAGCCACATGCGACGAACAAAACCCAATGTCGTTAACATTTCCGGGAGGACTACCAAGCGTTTGGTCTTCTGTTACCCCGCCTCTGAATCCATAGGCACTTGCTGAAATTTTAGCATTGGCATTAATTAATAAATTACCGTTCACCTCTACGGCAACCACGCCTCCCGTTGAACCATTCCATAAACTCGGAACAATCGACGTATTTGAATTTAAAGTAAGGTTTGCAAACCGCGGAATTCGAACGATTTGTACATGTCCTGCGCTTGTATAGCTGTTCGTTAATGGACACATCAAACTGATGGTGTTGGCTCCAGAAATAGATTTCACCTCAGCCAATTCGAATTTTCCCGCATTGTTATAGTTGGTGATTTCTCCCCACAAAGGAATGTACTGATTCCAATCATTTATATGTCCTTGAGGTGTCGTATATGGACCCCAGAATTGGCCACCTGAATTTACAAATTCACTGGCTGGATAGGTATCCACATTTAAATTAACCCCTTGCATCTGAATGATCATTATTAAATCTCCAGGAGTTAATACCCCTTGGAAAAAACCTCCA
>JBEGMB010000145.1:0-4874 GCA_041183245.1 Bacteroidota bacterium | reverse complement strand
CCTCCTACTATGGCTGTAAAGGGCCTTGTTGGTGTTTTTAATATCCGCTGTGCATTAAGTAGTTCAGCTTCCATCAAAAAACCCATCATTCGATCATTCGGAAAAAAGGAGGCGATTTGTGTCGTGCTCGCATGCGCTCGATGCGCTGAACCAAAGGCATCATTTACATAACAATTGCCTAAGGACGCGAGTAAAGAGGCAAAATGCAAATCTCCTTGCGTTTCTCCCGGATGAAACCGCACATTTTCAAGCAACATTACTTCACCAGAAATCAAGGCTGAAGCGCGTGAAGAAGCCTCATTAAAATCCGCACAAAAGATCACCGGACAAGAAAGCAAATCAGAAACGGTATCTACAATCTGACTTAGCGAAAATTTTGCTTCTGGACCATTTATAGGTCGGCCAAAATGAGACAATAAAATAACGGAACCTCCATGCGATAAAATATACTTTATCGTAGGTATTGCTGCGCGAATTCGCTTATCATCTTGAACAAGATTCGTGGTTTTATCTAAGGGCACATTAAAGTCAACGCGAACAATTGCACGTTTCCCATTAAAATCATACGTATTAATTCCCATCATTTCAGCTAATTTGAGCTCAAAACTATTAAATAAATTTTGCTTAAAATCAACAAAACACATATGCGAATCAAAATAAATAAGCAGATTTGTAAATAAAATATATTCTCTATGAAAATGCATTGGTTTTGGTTTATTTCCCTCGTGTTGTTAGCTTCTTGTTCAGTGAGTCCAATGGATTCGCCCGAAGAATTGGTGGAGTCAGAAGTATCAAGTGAAGACTATTACCTAGATTCTACGTTTGATTGGGGTGATTTCAATGAAGGTGATTTTGAAGAATATACTGAACCAAGCTATAATGCTTCGCGTCAACGATTTGTTGACTTAGTACATACGAAAATCGAAGCCAATTTAAATTGGGAAGATTCGCAGTTAAATGGTAAAGCAACCTTAAGCATGAAGCCCCATTTCTATGAACTTGACAGTGTGGTGTTGGATGCAAAAGGAATGGAAATAAAAACGATAACCCTCTCTGGAAAAGAATTGTCATATGATTATTCCAATGGAAATACGCTAACGGTTTATTTAGACAAAATCTATAAGAAAGATGAGCTTATAACATTTACAGTAGATTATATCGCAAAACCAGAGGAACGAGAAACATCCGGAAGTGCTGCAATCACCTCAGATAAAGGCTTGTATTTTATAAATCCGAAAGGGGAAGAAGATGGAAAAATGACTCAATTATGGACCCAAGGAGAAACAGAAGCAAACTCGGTTTGGTTTCCTACGATTGATGCACCAAACATGAAATCTTCTCAAGAAGTGCTTTTAACCGTAGATAATAAATACACGACCCTTTCTAATGGAAAACTGATTTCATCAAAGAAAAATGCGGATGGCACGAGAACCGATTATTGGAAGCAAGACCTTCCGCATGCGCCGTATTTATTTATGTTGGCTGTTGGCGAATTCAAGGTAGTGAAAGATTCATATACACGAGGTGATGGAAAGAAAATTGAGGTGAATTATTATGTGGAGCCTGAGTACGAAAATGATGCTAAGGCAATTTTTGGTAAGACACCAAAGATGATCAAGTTTTTTTCAAATAAACTGGGGGTCGAATACCCTTGGGATAAATACTCAGAAATCGTGGTGCGCGACTACGTTTCTGGAGCAATGGAAAATACAGGAGCAGTAATTTTTGGAGACTATGTATATAAAACAAAACGTGAGTTAATTGATGGAAACGATGAATCCACCATTGCGCATGAGTTATTTCACCATTGGTTTGGTGACTTAGTAACGTGTGAATCTTGGGCGAACCTTCCATTAAATGAATCTTTTGCAAACTATTCTCAATACTTGTGGGATGAATATGAATATGGGATTGATGAGGCGGATTACAATGCCATTGAAGAAGCAAATGGTTATTACCAATCGGGGGGTTACCATGATTTAATCAACTTCTATTACAATGACAAGGAAGAGATGTTTGACGGGCATTCATATAACAAAGGAGGGAGAATTCTACATATGTTGAGGAATCATTTGGGAGACGAAGCCTTTTTTCAAGGACTGAATAAATACCTAACTTCGAATGCATACAAAAGCGCTGAAGTGCACAACCTGCGTTTAGCTATGGAAGAAGTTAGTGGGGAGGACCTCAATTGGTTTTTCAATCAATGGTTTTTAGGTAAAGGGCACCCCGTTATTTTTACGGAACAAGAGATAAACCAAGAGCAGCAAACCGTAACGCTCCGCATTCAGCAGGCACAATCATTTAATGTATTTAGATTACCTATAAAAATAGCATTATGGGATGAGTCGGGTAAACATAGTTATCCCGTGGTACTGGATAGTTCAAATCAACAATTCACCTTTCCGTTTAAAGGGAAATTAGCGAATGTTTTGTTGGACGAAGAACAAATATTGCTCGCCAAAATATATGAGGAAAAACCAACAGCTCAGTATATTCATCAATTAAATAACGCTGATAAATTCCGAGCAAAATCAACAGCACTAAAACACATCGCCAAATCAACAGATCCGGAGAAAACTACCATTCTTGTAAATGCATTGAATGCAAACTTCTGGGGAATTCGATCTGAAGCACTTGGATATTTGAAAGATTTAGAAGAAGCTGCAAAACAACCTTCCTACAAAACATCACTAAAGAAAATTTTAGAAAGCGACCCAAAATCGAAGGTTAGAAATGCCGCGGTAAGCGCATTATCTACCTTAGAAAATAACGAGGCCATTGCGATCATTCGAAAGGTACTTAAACAAGATAGCTCGCTTATGGTCTTAGGCAATGCCTTAAACGAACTTAAAGAGATTGATACGGTGCAAGCCTTAACGTTGGCACGTGAATTAAGCAGTTCAACTGAAATTGAATTACAAGTGGGCGCTGCAGAAATCATGGGAGAATACGGAAATACACAGGACTTACCTTTCATTGAGAGTCTTATTAAATCAGCGAAGGTTAAGGATTACAATAAGCTTAGAACCCTACTCGCTTATGCCTATTTTGTTATCCGTAAAGGAAGCGCTGCCATGGTGAATAGTCAAGACATTTTAAGCTATGTTAAAGCAAACGGTAACCAATATACGGGATGGTACTATGACATGATCGTAGAACGATTTTTAGCGATTCTCGGTGAAGAAAGTGAACAACTAAATGCTGAAATCGAGTCACTTAATCCACAAAAGGATAGCGCAACAATCATGATATTATCTAATAAAAAGTCAAAATTAGAGGATTTATCTAACCGCCTATCCGTCTTTGTTGAAACCGAAGCAGTTGAAGAAAAATAACCGAAAATTAGTGGTGGTGCTGAACAATTTTTGACAAAACGTGTTTTGATATTATTTTAATCAGTATTTTTGATTAGTTTTTTATCATTAAACGCGTAACTATGTTAACAATTGGATCTCAAATTCCCGATTTAAAAGGGAAAAATCAATTAGGGGAAGAGGTTTCTCTTCGCGCACATCTTGGAACCCAAACGGCTATTTATTTTTATCCAAAAGATGATACGCCTGGCTGTACTGCGCAAGCATGTAGCATACGTGATGGTGAGCAGGTATTGGCAAATGAAGGAATTACCGTAATAGGCATTAGTGCAGACTCGGTGACCGCTCATCAAAAATTCAGTACCAAGTACTCCCTACCATTCACCCTTATTTCCGATCCAGACCGAACTATTATAGAAGCATTTGGTGTCTGGGGACCAAAAAAATTCATGGGAAAAACATACGAGGGGATCCATCGAACTAGCTTTCTTTTTGATGCAAATGGAATCTTAGTTAAAGTGATTGAAAAACCAAACACAAAAAATCATGCAGAAGAAATTATAAATTTTTTCAAAGAAAATAAATAAACGTAAATCGTTTACGTTTAACGCGCCGAATTTTGTACTCATAAAACTTATAAACATGTCAAATAAAGAATTACAAGCAGAAAAATTGAAAGCACTCCAACTTACAATGGATAAATTAGATAAAACATTTGGTAAAGGAGCCGTAATGAAATTGGGAGATAATCCCGTAGAAAAAGTAGATGTAATACCTACTGGATCCCTAACATTAGACCTGGCTTTAGGGATTAATGGATACCCAAAGGGTCGTGTTGTAGAAATATACGGTCCTGAATCATCAGGAAAAACAACCCTTGCGATACACGCAATCGCCGAAGTACAAAAACAAGGAGGTATTGCTGCATTTATTGATGCAGAACATGCCTTCGATCAATTCTACGCCCAAAAACTAGGAGTTGATGTCGCGAACTTACTGATTTCACAACCCGATAACGGAGAACAAGCACTCGAAATCGCAGATAACCTTATTCGTTCAGGAGCCATTGATCTAATTGTTGTTGACTCGGTAGCCGCGTTAACACCCAAGGCAGAAATCGAAGGGGAAATGGGAGATTCTCAAATGGGGTTACAGGCACGACTTATGTCAAAAGCGCTCCGCAAACTAACCTCTTCGATTAATAAAGCAGGATGTTGTTGCATTTTCATTAACCAATTGCGCGATAAAATTGGAGTGATGTTTGGCAACCCAGAAACAACAACGGGTGGAAATGCTTTAAAATTCTACGCTTCAGTGCGCCTTGATATTCGTAAAGCAACACAAATCAAAGATGGAGAAGATATTGTAGGTAATCGCGTGAAAGTTAAAGTGGTTAAAAACAAAGTAGCTCCACCGTTTAGAAAAGCTGAATTTGACGTACTCTATGGCGAGGGGATATCTAAAGTAGGCGAAATTATTGATTTAGGCGTTGAATTAAATATTCTGAAGAAAAGTGGGTCATGGTTTTCTTATGGGGAAACACGTCTTGGACAGGGT
>JBEGMB010000144.1:0-5084 GCA_041183245.1 Bacteroidota bacterium | reverse complement strand
TGGTTTCCCTCCTCGAGGAGGGATTAAGGGAGGTGACTAATATAAATTATCATGTTTTTTATAATACTTAAAGGGGTTTTCTACTTGTTGAAGTCATCCCCTCAGACGGAGTCTGATACTCGTCAGAGTCATCAGACCTTAATCCCCCTTCAAAGGGGGAAATGTTTTTTCTGGAAACTGGTAGTTGACTTAATTCTTGATTTTCTTGTGATTTATCAAAAAAATATGCTATTTAAATTTTAAAAAATATATTTTTACAAAAACGATAAAACTATGAAAACTAATACAAAATTTTTATTGGGATCGCTAGCGATAATTTTGGGGCTAAATCCCATAATTCAAGCCCAAACAGTGACCATTGGTACCCAAGTATGGACAACGAAGAATTTGGATGTTTCTACCTTTCGCAATGGGGATGTAATTCCCCAAGCAAGTACAGATGAAGCATGGAAAGCTGCGGGAGAAAACAAGCAACCCGCTTGGTGTTATTATGACAATGATCCAAAGAATGGCACTAAATACGGTAAATTGTATAATTGGTATGCGGTAAACGACCCCAGGGGCTTAGCGCCAGCGGGCTATCACATTCCTACGGATGCAGAGTGGACCGTGCTTACCGATTATTTGGGTGGTGAAGCCGGTAAAAAAATGAAAAGCACCACTGGTTGGGATAGCTATACAACAGGTGGGTCAAAGACCTGTCCAAATTGTAAAGATTGGAATGCTGAATACCGAAAAAAGGTGCCTTGTCATACGTGCAAAGACACACGAAGTGTTCCAGCTCCAACGGTAACCCATTCAGGAAATGGTAGCAACAGCAGTGGTTTTTCAGGTCTTCCGGGCGGCTACCGTTACCTCGGTGGTACGTTCTACTCCATTGGCGAGCACGGTTACTGGTGGAGCGCCACGGAGTCTGGTACGAACCTCGCCTGGTACCGCAACCTTTATTACTACAATGACGCTGTAGGCAGGAGCCTCGATTTTAAGGATCTAGGGTTGTCAGTTCGTTGCCTCAGGGATTAATTTTACCCTGAGTCCGCCATAGGGAAACGGAGGCGGATCGAAGGGTTATTTGATTCATTTGACAATTTTTACCCTGAGCATCTACATAAGCTACAAGCTGAGAAAGAAAATGATATTTAAAAGATTATCAGGTTATTGGTTTAACCACGTAAATCTAAGTGGTGGGATCACCAAATTTGTTTTGAAGTCTCGTTCGCTCAAAAAAACACACAATTATAGGCCGTAAGGTTATCTATAAATAAAACAAAACATGTAGGATATTTTAGTAAGTTTGCTGAGTATGAAAAACAATGAATTCTGTAATATCGAACTCTTTTCTTCGCACCTTTTCTGGGATTTGAATAAAAGCAAGCTTGATTTTGAGAAATCAAAAGCGCAAATTATTTTTCAAGTAGCAGAATATGGTATGATGTCCGATTGGCTATTGGTACAAAAAATTTATCCAAAAGAAGAAATAAAAGAAGTTGTATTAAATTTAAGAACCTTGGATTAGGTAACTTTATCCTATCTATCCAATTTTTTGCAGATTGATAAAACCCAATTCAGATGCTACACCTCAAGTCAATCAGCCCGGAGCTTCTGGAACTCTTAACCCAATTGATGCACAATGATGTGTTTAAGCATTATAACTTGGTTGGAGGGACTGCACTGGCGCTACAAATAGGTCATCGGGTTTCTATTGACATTGATTTGTTTGGTAATTGCGAAATAGATGAAATTACAGTTCTCGATCAATTAAACGCCATAGGACCCGTTCATGTGCTAAAAAAAAGTAAGAACATACTAATTTGTTCAGTTCAAGGTATTAAAGTTGACATTGTAAATTATTCATATCCCATACTGGAAAACACCCTCATCAGCGATGGCATTCGAATGGTGGGTTTGAAGGATATTGCTGCAATGAAAATGAATGCAATTGCAGGCCGCGGAAGTAAGAAAGATTTTATTGATGTGTATTATTTGTTGCAATACTTTACCCTTGAGGTAATGATCGATTTGTATCTACAAAAATATAGCAATGGCTCCGAGTTTTTAGTACGAAAAAGCTTGACATTTTTTGACGATGCGGAGGATGAAGAAATGCCTGTAATGTTAGGGGATATAAGTTGGGATCGCATCAAAGAAAGGATATTGGAGGTTCTATAACGTAAAGAAATTTGTTTGTCTTTCCATGCGACTGTTTTTATAGCAAGAGGAGCGATTTACTTAAACCCTTTACCGAGTTTTTTGCTCGTTAGACGCACCCTGAGTAGTCCAAAGGACGTATCGAAGGGTGCGGTAAAAAAGTAGGGGAAACGTTCCCCAGACAAAAGAAAATTAAAATGGGAGAGTTACTTTTCCATTCCATTCAAGAAAGCAATACCTTTGCCTCATGAACTTTATTTCACCGGAACTAGCCCATTACGCAGGAATCCATACGAGTCAAGAATCCGAGTTGCTTGCGCGGATTAACCGAGAAACCCACCTGGAAGTACTTCAGCCGAGAATGTTGAGTGGTCACCTACAAGGGCGCTTGCTATCCTTGCTTTCCAGCTTATTAAAACCAAAACGAATTCTTGAAATCGGAACCTACACGGGATACTCTGCCTTGTGTTTGGCGGAAGGATTGCCTAATGACGGTAAGTTAATTACCATTGATGTAAATGAGGAATTACAAGCTCGAGTACAAGGGTATTTTAATGATTCAAGTTACAAGGGGCAAATTGAATACCACATTGGGGATGCCATGGAGTTAATTCCTTCTTTACCTGATATGTGGGATTTAGTATTCATTGATGCCGATAAAAAAAACTATTTGAATTATTACGACCTAGTCATTGAGCGAATGAATCCAGGAGGAATCATTTTAGCGGATAACATTCTATGGTCTGGGAAGGTGATTGACGAAGCAGCACAAGATCGCGAAACGGTCTTGTTGCGTAAGTATAATGAACGAATTCAATCCGACGAACGGGTAGAGAATATCTTGTTGCCAATTCGCGATGGAATCATGGTGGCTCGAAAAAAATGAAAAGAACACTAATTAAAACGGCCGACGGTTCCTACACCTTGTATGTTCCTGAGCTGGACGAGCATTACCATTCCATTCACGGGGCATTACAAGAAGCAAACCACGTGTTCATTAAGCATGGACTAGAACCCATTAAAGATAGGTCCTCGATTCGTGTGCTGGAAATGGGATTGGGTACTGCGCTCAATGCGTACTTGAGTTATCAATGGGCAAGAAAAAACAACATTACGCTTTGGTATAGTGGGGTGGAGGCCTACCCGGTTGAGGGAGAGATTATCACTACATGTTTAAAAGAAATTGGGGTTAATCAAGTACAGGATTTGCGTTTTTTTAGCGCATTTATTTATGGTTCAACTCAAGTGTTGGACAACTTTACGCTTGATCCAATTCATGCCTTTTGGGCGGATATTAATTTCAAGGAAGCTTATGATGTCGTTTTCTATGATGCGTTCGGTCCGAGGGCTCAAAGCGAATTATGGACCTTGGCTAATTTTCAAATAGCCTTTGATGCTTTAAAGTCAGGCGGGACCTTGGTTACCTATTGTGCCAAAGGACAAGTAAAGCGTGATTTAAAATCGGTAGGGTTTACGGTAGAATCAAGACCAGGTCCTCCCGGAAAACGGGAAATGACGGTGGCTCTTAAGTCTTAACATACTTTAAGATTGATTTTTTTTTAAAATGAATTGCGGCAAGTACATTTGCTACACTATTCATAGTAGTTAGGTTTAATTGGTTTAAGAAAGCCGTTGATTCGTCAACGGCTTTTTTTATGGAACCTTTATAAATTGTTATTTTTGGTTTTCCAAGTTAGAATCTTTGGATTCTACGTTGAACAAATACACTCAGTATATTGAATAGAGTTCATTTTTCGTCCTTAGATACCTTGCGTTTTTTTGCGTTCTTTAAGGTGTTTCTTTTACATATTCCGTTGGATGGTTTATTTCCTTTTTTTTCTAAGATTAAGGCGGGAGGTGGAATTGGGGTATCGTTTTTCTTTGTACTCAGCGGGTTTTTAATAACATATTTGTTGCTGAAAGAGAAAACAGCGCATGATCGAATTGATCTTTTTAAATTTTATAAACGGAGGGCGTTTAGAATTTGGCCGCTTTATTTTTTGTTAGTTGGAATCGTATTTATCTTTCCTTATAATATTAAACAGGATTTAGGGCTGCACATGGTAGGTGGAGGGTATGAATTAGACTGGCGATACAGTTTTACTTTTTTAGAAAATTATAAAATGATCCAAATGGATCTCTTTCCTAAAACCACACCTCTTTCTGTTTTCTGGTCCTTGTGTATTGAAGAACATTTTTACCTAGTTTGGGGATTGTTATTTTATTTTGTTCCGATTAAGCATTTGGGTAAGTTTTTTCTGTTCTGTATTTCCTTAGCTTGGATAGCGCGCGGAATCGAATGGCATTGGAGCCATAATTTGTATATTCAAACCAACGACTTATTTACAAACCTTGATTATTTTTCCTTAGGTTCATATTTAGCTTTCTTTTTTGTTCAGAAGGGACGGATATTTATTCCAAACTCCATTTGGTCAAATCGTCTGATTCAGATCATTTCTCTGGTTGTGCTTCTGCTCTTATTGATATTTCAGCATGCCTATATGCCAAGTAGTTCAATCTGGCTATTTCTTTTCAGGCCAACATGGATTGCATTCGTTTTTGCGCTCATTATTGCCTTGTTTATTTGTCCAAACAGTAAAATATTCGTTAACATACGAATCCTTGATTACTTGGGCCAACGCAGTTTTGGACTTTATGTATTTCATATCATTGTCATTCATATGGGCTATCAGTACTGTATAAACCATCACATTAGTATAGATGATACACCCACGCTCTTATTGTTTATTGGTTACGCTTTTGTGACTTCCGCGATGCTTAGCATATTGTCATATCGCTTCTTCGAATTGCCTTTTTTGCGGTTGCGGGAGCGTTTAACTTAATTCAAGGAAGTGTTTACTGTAATTAGAATATGCGATCCGTAATTGCTGTAACACAAGTGCCGTGGCTCCCCAAATCCAGTGTGTTTCATGAAC
>JBEGMB010000143.1:0-2659 GCA_041183245.1 Bacteroidota bacterium | reverse complement strand
CGTTTACCTTCTGCATATTTTCAGCTTTCGATCTCGGGGTATTAGGCAATTGTCCGTAATTTTGTAAAAAAAAGAAATCATGAATGTTCCTGTTTCCGTATATGCTGAAATGACTCCGAATCCTACAACGATGAAATTTGTAGCGAACAAGTATTTATTAGCAACAGGTGATTCTGTTGAGTTCGTTAAGAGACAAGACGCCGTGGGATATTCCCCCTTGGCTGAAGCATTGTTTAATTTCCCATTTGTGAAAGCGGTTTTCATTGCGGCGAATTTTGTAACGGTAACCAAAACAGATAATGTTCCTTGGGATTTCATTACTATGGAATTGCGGGAATTTATTCGCGATTTTATTGCAGAAGGGAAGGAGGTATTAATTCAAATGCCAGTGGCTGCTGAAAAACAAGCGGCAAAGGAACGACCAGAAATTGCTGAGCCGAGTGAAATTGATGAGCCGATTTTAGCCTTGTTGGATCAATATGTTCGTCCGGCAGTGGAGAATGATGGAGGAGCTATAGATTATGTGGGATTTAAAGATGGGGTAGTTAATCTAATATTGAAAGGTTCATGCTCTGGATGTCCATCGTCTACAGCAACACTAAAAGGAGGTATTGAAACACTCTTGAAACAGCATTTACCTGAAGTAAAAAATGTGGTAGCCTACAACGGATAAGCCATATTAATTAGAGATTAATAAAATATTTCCTAAAATTTCTAAACCAACTTGTTTTTTGCTTGTTTGTTCTTAACTTTGAGTAACAATTACAAAGTGTCATTTTTACACTTTAATAAAATCGAGTTAATCTTACATTTTGGCTACTACACAAATAGATACTGAACAGCGAATGGAGTTACAGCAAGCGCTTCAACACTATTTTGGTTTTTCTGCTTTTAAAGGAGAACAAGAAGCCATTATTACAAATATTCTTGAGGGCAATAATACCTTCGTGATTATGCCAACAGGCGGTGGAAAATCGATGTGTTATCAACTTCCAGCCTTACTCATGGAGGGGACAGCGATAATAGTTTCTCCATTAATTGCCTTGATGAAAAATCAAGTGGATGCTATACGTTACGTGAGCGACAACGGAAGTGTAGCGCATTTCATGAATTCGTCCTTATCCAAACAAGAAATTACTCAGGTTAAGAAAGACATTGTTTCCGGCGTTACCAAAATGCTTTATGTTGCTCCGGAGTCACTTACAAAGCAGGAAAATATTGATTTCTTATCGAGCGTTAACGTTTCGTTTTTCGCGATTGATGAAGCGCATTGTATTTCTGAATGGGGACACGATTTTCGTCCGGAGTATCGCCGATTAAGAGAGATTTTTGAAAAGATATCGAATGTTCCCATCATTGCTTTAACAGCAACCGCTACTCCAAAGGTGCAATTGGATATTCAGAAGAACTTAAATATGCTCGACGCCACGGTATTCAAAGCATCCTTTAATCGGGATAATTTGTTCTATGAAATTCGACCGAAGCGTGAGGTAGAGAAACAAATTATCAAGTATGTAAAGTCTCACGCGAACGAAAGTGGGATAATTTACTGTTTGAGTAGAAAAAAGGTAGAAGAGATTGCGGAGCTTTTGCAGGTAAATGGAATTCAAGCCTTGCCCTATCACGCAGGCTTGGATGCGGAAACTCGAGGTAAGCACCAGGATTTATTCTTGATGGAAGAGGCGAGTGTAATTGTTGCAACGATCGCATTTGGCATGGGTATCGACAAACCGGATGTACGCTATGTGATTCATCATGATATTCCTAAAAGTTTAGAAAGTTATTATCAAGAAACCGGTCGGGCAGGTCGCGACGGTGGCGTAGGAGTTTGTTTGGCCTTTTATTCGTATAAAGATATTGAGAAGCTCGATAAATTTCTTGCGGGTAAACCCATTACGGAACAAGAGATTGGACGACAATTATTAAATGAAATTGTTTCCTATGCGGAAACATCTGTGTGTCGTCGTAAGTACATACTTCACTATTTCGGGGAGTACTTTGACGAAAAGAAATGCAATGAGCAATGCGACAACTGTAAAAACCCGAGGGAACGTGGCGAAGGCAGTGAATCGGTATTGAAGTTATTGAAAGCTGTTCGAGAATTAGAAGAGCAATTTAAAGCAAGACATTATTGCGCCTATCTTTCAGGGATGATTACGTCCGAAATTAAATCGTTCAAACATCAATCGTTTACTGGGTTTGGTTCTGGTAAAGACCGTGACGAACATTTTTGGAATGCAGTGATTCGTCAAGTAGTGATTGGCGGCTTATTGGCTAAAGACGTGGAATCTTTTGGTATCTTGAAGTTGACTGAAGCAGGTAAAGCATTTATTGAAAATCCAACATCGTTCTTATTGCTTAAGGAACACGATTTTTCCAACACCGATGATGTGGAGGGATTTGTGCAATCGGGGAAAGGCGGTGCGTTTGATGAAGTATTGTATGATCAATTAGTTGATTTAAGAAAATCTGTAGCCAAGCAAATGGGCGTGCCGCCGTTCGTTGTTTTTCAAGAGCCATCGTTGAAAGACATGTGTTTACAGTATCCCATCACCATAGAAGAACTCACGCATGTGCAAGGGGTTGGCACCGGAAAGGCGCAACGGTTTGGAGAACCATTCGTGGCGTTAATTTCGGCGTACGTAGAGGAGCATGATAT
>JBEGMB010000142.1:0-2965 GCA_041183245.1 Bacteroidota bacterium | reverse complement strand
CCAAATCGCTGCGTCCACACCTTAAACTCTCCCACGGGCGTTTGGATGGGTATGTGGGCGATGGCGGAGCTATCGGGCGGCCAAGACGCGAATGGAGTGAAATCTATACTCTATTTAAGCTTATTGGCGACCAGAAATTAATTGCTGGCGATGCAGATTTGAACATGGTGGAAAACCTATTCTATCCCATTATTAAAATAATTAGAACTGAAACAGGCGGAAATTATCAATATAAGTTAACAGGTGATTTAGTCCTGATTTCAGGAGATAACGAAGAGTTACGCATTTCTATTCATACATTTTCCGAACAAGCATCAAAATTACTGAATGCTATTAAGGGCTCCACAGGTTCATTTAGTATCCCAGAAACAGAGGCATTTATGAAATCTGTATGCTGCGGAACATTAAAGGCAAAGTCAACTTCAAAAACAGACATAAAAAATCGTAGTCCATGATCAGCTAATTAACCAAACAGTTGAATTAGGCTTCAGTATCAAATCACAATTGGGTGGTGATTCAACACTTTTAAATGCTGGGAAAACAACAAATTTCATTTACCAAATTAACCGCTACAAACCAAGCCCCCAAGAAATCAACAAAATAAACAGTATTGATACTCCAAACAAAATAAAAGATCGTATTGATGCTATCAGTAGGAATGGTGGAATATTCAGTTATACAAACTTGGAAAATAGTGTGTTTAAAAACAATTTAGTACTTATTGATAGTTTAATGCCAGTCTTACTATCCGAATTAATTAAGACTTTTTATATGACAAGATTCAGCTCTATGACAGATCTAACTGGAAGTATTACGAATTCGAATCCCTTAAACTATGACAATCAATTTTCTCACACATTTTACGAATACAAAATCAAACGATTATTGACTGACATTGCGCTGGGCATGACGCCATCTAAAGTTTGGTCAGGGATCTATGATGCCACAGGTGGATATCTCATTGTGAAAGAAAATGGTGATATTTTATGCTATCACATCTATAATCGAAATCATTTTGAGAATTATCTATACAACAACACCAAATTAGAAACTGCAAGTAGTTCCAGACATGACTACGGATATTTATACGAGGCAAATGGGCAATTTTATTTCAAGTTGAACTTACAAATTAGATTCAAATAATCTTAAATATCACTTAATTGACCTCCACCTAAAAAAATGAAAACCTACATAGTTAAGTAATAAATTCGAAATTTTACCGCCTTAAATAAACAGGAATCAATAGATCATTTTTCTCAACAAAATCATTAATTACATCAATTTTACCAATGTGATCAACGTCAAATAGTTCAATAGATGCCAATGAATCATTTACATCAAATTTAAATTGACTTCGTTTTATCAAATTACCATATTGATTAATTTTAGATTTGAAATTATCTAACAACTCCTGACGATCTGAAATATTATCGAAAATCAATTGTAATAAACCATTGATATCGTTATCAACTTTTCGTTGCACTAACAAAACTGAAACATAATACCTATTTGGTCTTATGTCATTCAGAAGAAGTTCGTGCTGCTGATATTTTATCACATGCTTACGAACTGGCAATCGCGTCGTTTTAACTTCATAAATAACCTCCGACATTACAAAATCGAAATTATCGTCTACATCATTGTGCCACGCATAAATAATTTCAGGATTTTTAAATGTTTTTATTTCTCTCAAAATAAAAAGAAGTTCTCCTATTAAACCTACTAAATCAACACCCGATTTCAAAATTCTATTAATAATGTAAACTGCGCGGTGAATTTCCTTATCCCTGATGCCATCTGTAATTGACTCCAATAACGAATTGCAAAAGAAATCTACATTTTCAAACTCCGCAATCGTCTGATCTAATTGGAGAACAACAGCATTGCCAGAAAGCATTTCATTTTCATCAAGTCTTATATGTTTTATGGAAACGTTAACACCTGACAGAAAAACTTCATCAAAAAACACAGTCTTGTCCAGCAATAATATACCAAACACTTTCAAATTACTATTTAAATCCAAAGCGGAAAAGCCAGCTTTTGTTTGATTAAGTATTTTATAATCAGTCATTAGTATGAATTTTAAATGCCAAAACTATTAAATCATTGTCATCATCATGATCACAATACCTACCCAACTGTATTGAGAAACGTTGATCAGGTGTCGATATATGGCTATCACCTTTATATGATGCACTACTATTTCGACTACTATGAACAGCGTTTGGAATCTTAAGGGTTCCCAGTAATCGAGAATAATTTCTGTGACGAATCTTAAAATCTGACAACGCAATTACTTTCACATAACTACAATCATTAATCAACCTTGTCAAAATCTGGATATAAAAATAATCCTTACTTCCTTTATTAATATTCTTCTGTTTTAGAACTTCATTTATCTTACTCGCAGAAATACTATAGACATAGTGAACATTTAACTCTGCGTCACCGCTCATTTCATGTCTTTCACCTAGACCTTTGGTTCGTATAATATCCTCCCATTGTGTTTTACTTTCTTGGTTGAAATACATGAAATGCCATTTGTCTTCTAGTAAGTGATACAATGGATGACTAATTACACATTTACGAGTAGGTTCAATGGAAACATTTGTCAAACCCTTACGTATTTCCTTGAAATTTTTAACTCCTGCAGGGTTTGATTCTAGAATACTAAAAATATGCTTCTCATTATTATAATATTCTAACAAAGATTCGAAAATGCGAGTTGTAACAAAGACTGTGATATAAGGCAACAAATTACGACGATTGCCATAAAAACGACAACGTTGTTCAAAGGTATCTGAATTCGGATTTCCTTTGCTAATTCTAGTGAAAAATGTGGTGATTAAACCTTCGATAGTAAAACCTCTCTCCAGTTTATTTCCACCTATTAAACAGAAATACTTATTATTATTAAAAAAAGACTCCCAATCTAAGTCCTTGTCGTGAGACCCGTATACTCTTT
>JBEGMB010000141.1:0-14047 GCA_041183245.1 Bacteroidota bacterium | reverse complement strand
CATCTCAAATTAACTGACTCTATAAAATCACTTTTTCCCACATTAATTGCACAGGGCGGTTTTCTTTCTCGCATTAACTGATTTTATCGAGTTGGATTTCTCGCTTTATTTGATTCTATCCTACGCCCACAAACCATAAATTGAAGGCGTGAGCTTTATAAAATCCCCAGCTTATGGATTTCCTTGTTAAAATCCTCAGCCCGTGCCGCTGGCAATTGTCCGTTGAAATACGCCTTGATTTCGCCCCGCCTGGCATTCAGATGTTCGCACAAAGCCGTAGTGTTATACCCATGCCGGGCTAGTTTGGGTTCCAGCGTATTTAAGTCGGGCGATAATATGTTTTCGACAATCTCCACATCGACCGGTTTTGTGCCTGTGGTGGCACCCTTGATCAAGGCGAGCGTCAGGTAATGGCAGATTTGCAATGGCGTGATCAGCCGTTCCGCCAAGAGATTGATCGCGTCGGGCGTCACGATGTCATGGATAGCTGTTTTCGGTTTGCTGCAATGCGTTAACACCCATTCGATATACTTCTGTTTCTGTTGCCCCCAACTGTCCAAGCTAAACAATTTAGCCCGCGCACCGATTTCTTCCATGGTCGGCTTGTTGAGGTCATTGCCCAGTTTTGGGTGGCCGACCATGATAATGGTCAAGATGCCTTTGGCATCCTCTATGGTTTCAATCAATTGTTTTAGCGCAATCAAGGTGCGCCAATGGAGGTCATGGGCGCCATCGATGAAGAACGCGATAGGCTTGTTGATTTTACGGATCAGTTCTTGGAGTTTCCTTTCCCTGATCTCGGCTTGGGTAGGTACCTTAAAATCCTTGGGGGTGGGCAAATCGGCGAATAGCGCGGCATATAAGGTGTTGATGTTGACGCGGCGCTTATCGGTCGCCAACGACTTGGCGACAACCACCTGGTTGTTTTTCTTTAAGCCATCCTGAAAATGCCGGATAACCCGAGTCTTGCCAACGCCGACGATGCCGGTCAAGGTAATGATGCCGCCTGACATGACGGCAGCTTCCAGGCTATGCAAAACACTTTTAAAGGCTTCGGTCTCAAAGTAATCGGCCTTATCCAAATCCTTAACCAAGCCATAGTATTGCATCATTTCACCGTACATCAGTCACCTCCCGAAGCCCGGTCGAGCTTAAAGTAAAATACGCGCGAATTTTGTCCAGCACAGTCTTCTTGTCCAATGTCTCATCGAGGATCGTATTGATGGCGGCTATTTGCAGGTCGGTCAACCGGGACAAGGGTTTGCCGAGATAATCGGCAATGGCAGTCTTGGCATCCAGCTTGTTTTTGAACGTGGTAGGTTGCAGGAATGGGCTGTCATCGAACGGCATCGATTTGGGTTTTTCCATCTGAACTATATTGGCTTGGGCCAACAGAGCTTGGTCGCTGCCGTTAATGCCGGACAATGCTGAACGTGGCAGGCTGATCGTTTTGGCCAATTCCCCGATCCGATCCGCTTTAAGCTCAACGCTGCTCTTTTTGTGTTTCCGGAACTTGCCGAACGGGATCGGCCCCTCTTCAGGATAGAAAGGCCCTTGTTTCTCGTCATTGAACTCAACATAGAGTTCGTTATCAAAAAGCCCCCAAAGCAAGGTGATGTCTTGCCCCGCCATGTCATGGCTTAATTGATAGCGGATGCCGTCAATACCGACGCAGGCGTTGCTGTCCGCCTTGCGCTGTTCCGGTTCACGGGCGAAAGTGCGGAAGCGATCCCATGAACACATTTCCCTAAACCCTTGCGACGGCAGGTTTTGTAGCCAATCCTCCATACGGGAATGGTCTTCATAGCGGTGATCCATCGCGTTATATTCCTCTAAATACCTGTGTAACCAGGTATTGGCTTCTTCCAGCGTTTCCGGCTGCTGGAGATGGTAAAGGGTTTCCAAGGAAGATTTGATGGTCAGGAAAGAACGTTCCACTTTGCCCTTGGACCGTGAGGTGGTGCGCCTTCCATCACTGCCCCTTGGCATATGTACCCGCACTTCGATGCCCAGTTGCTTCATAACCCACAAGAATACCCGGCTTTTAGACACCGGACCGGCATCCATATAAATGACCGAAGGGATGCCTTGGAACGGGTTGTTCTTGTCCTTCTTGGCGGACATTGCATTAAACAGGAACAATAGCGCGGTCATCGCGTCTTCGCCTTTGACCACATGGTATTCCTGGTAACAAACCCCGCTCCGGTCATCGGTAACACCAGCCAAAGCCAGATATTCCGGTCCCTCTTTTAGCGTTTTTCCGAAAAATTCCGGCTTTTTCAAGTCTGACGGCGAGAAATCAAATTGCCAGCACTCATTGCTAAAGGTTGCCTGGAAGGGAGTCCAGGGCGGCTCTATGCTTAGGGTGCGGTTGTCGTATCCCCATTGTTTCAGATAACGGCTGACCGTGCTGAGTTTGAGCAGGCCTGATTCGACTTTAACCAATCCCTCCTCCGTTTCAATGCCCGACTTTTCGAGGACTCCAATACAAGCCTTGGTCGATAAGCGCCGTCCTTTTTTGCTGGTCGTCCGAAGTTTCAGCGCCGCAATCAATTCACAGTAACGGCGCATGTCTGTTTCGGGCAGGCTTCTTGATTTATTGTAATCGCTGCGGTGGGTCAAATAAGGCAGTTGATGTGTACGCAATTGCCGCCGGACGGTGGATGCCGAAACCCCGAACGCTTCGCAGGCTTCCTCAACAAGGTCTTTGCGTTGGGCATTCCTGGGTGACAGTGCGTCCAGTTGGTTTTGAAGTGCCAGCAGCACCTCAAAAGGGATGCGTTTACGCGGCACGAATCTTGTCCTGTTTAGGCCGGGTGATGCCGTGCTTGCCCATCCAGTTGCGCAAATTGGCGGAGGTGGTGCCATAGCGTCCGGCAATAAAAAATAGGGTTGCGCCATTTGCCAGCAGGGCTTCAATTTCAGGACGGAACGGATCGAGCTTACTCTTGCCCGGCCCTTTAGGGCGACCTAACTTCATACCGGCGGCTTTCTTTGCACGCAAGGCTTCTGTTGTGCGTTGCGAGATCAAATCGCGTTCGATTTCGGCGGCCATGGAAAACGCCATTGCGACGATCTTGCTTTGGATGCTTTGGTCAAGCCGCCAATTGCCTTTCACCGAATAGACATGGACACCGCGTTCCATCGCAATCGACAAAATTTCCATGCACTCCAGCATACTTCGCCCCAAGCGGGACATCTCGCTGACCACTAAATTATCTCCCTTTTGAAGGTCATCGATGACTTGGGCAATCTTGCGTTTGCGCCAGGATATTTTGCCGGATGCTTTTTCCTCGATGAATTTGACCTGACCCAAGTTATGGTGATTGGCCAGCGCCAGAATATCCGCCTTGTTTTTCTCCAAGTCCTGGTCTGCGGTCGATACCCGCAAATAACCGATAGTTTGTGCCATCATCTTGCCTAAAATGCCTATAAAATCATCAAAGGTAATGAAAACCCTAAAAACAGGTTTTATAATAACCAAAAATGGATTGAAAACACAGCGCTTTTCTTCAACTAAAGCGGATAGTAAAAACGTTCGTTTTTAATGATGTTTATTGCCATCATAACCCCCCAAAAAATTCAAATGCAGTTGGCAAACACCGACCCAATAAACCAGCTATCGACCTTCCGTTTCTTGATGGATAATTTGCATTATGTTGTCATATCTGACTACAATAATCGGAGCAAGGCGGACGTATGACAGAAAAGACAAGGCTGATTTCATGGATCAAGGCGGCTCGGAAGGATTTTGAAGATTTTCCCATGTCGGTGCAGATAGAAGCCAACCGCGCACTGACTGTCGCGGCGGAAGGGCGTAAGGCCGACAATGTGAAACCGTTAAAGGGCTTCGACGGCGGTATTATGGAAATTGTTCTGCGCCACAGAGGGGATGCTTTCCGAGTCGTTTATGCTGTCCAGATTGGGGAAGACATATGGGTGATCCATGCTTTCCAGAAAAAATCGAAGGAAGGCATTAAAACGCCAAAATATGAAATTGATCTTGTGCATGAACGCCTAAAACGATTGAAGGAGGTGCTGCGATGAACGATGAACCGTTTGATATTGTCCGGGGTAGCGGAAACGTCTTTGCCGATTTCGGTCACCCTAATGCGGAAGTTGAACAACTGAAGGCATTGCTGGCCGCCGAAATAATTGGTGTCCTGGATGACCGTGCGCTGACGGTGCGTAAAGCAGAAGAGCAAACCGGCATTGCCGCCGCCGACTTTTCGCGCATCCGCAAGGTGAAGCTCGACCGCTTCACTATTGACCGCCTGATGACAATCCTTAAACGTCTCGATCAGGATGTTGACGTGAGGGTAACTGTCCGCCCGCACCACGCAAGTGGGATCAATCCACACCTTATATAATAACTACTGTCAGAAGCACCTTCGTTGCCAGGCATGCAATCGGCATCAATTTGTTCTACAAAGCCGGAGGCTAAACTGTTTTGATTTTTCTTCGTTGGGATTGCAGCCTACTGCTGTCACATTAACAAAGCTGCCACTCGAAACAGATAAATATTTTGTTTTCTGATCGCCTCCTCACGACCCAAACCGGACGTAGAAAACTATCCCATTATTTTCCGCATTTTGGACATCCAAACGTCAAAAATCGAGCAACGAGAATTGTCTAGACCGTTACGATCCAAAGAGACTGAGGATCGTATTCAGTCCTTACTGTCTGCAAGACATACGCAAATTTTGTTGTGTGTTTGAAAAATTAGAAGTACTTGGTAATCCATCCTAATGTTCTTATTAGAGGGTACGGCTGCCGTTGCTCAGATATAATTATTTTTCAATATTTATGCAAAATGAAAGACCTGTCCCCAGTAGTGTCTCGCAGGCGCTCCTCCAGCATCGGAAGCACCGGCGCTAAGGATGGTGAATGTTCCATCCTTAGTGAGCGTTTCTCTGGGGCATGTGTTATCTTGATCCAGCCGGTGTGCTTGCCGATTCGGACGGTACGGGCGTAAAACTCGTCCGTAACTAACTCTATGCCTTTAATTAAGCGAGCTTTCAGGAACTCCAATGTTCCTGTCCAATAAAAAGGTGGTTAATAGGGATGATCAAACTGCACACCTAACGTATACATAGCCATAAAAAAACATCTACAACCGCGTTTTTCTGCAGAGAATTATTCTCACTTACTATAATATAACCATCAGTATGTGCTGTGGATGAAAGCATATGAGAGCTTTGTTTAATTACCGGTTCAATTACGGGTAAATCTGATTGAATTGAATATTTCAATTTCACACTCATTAATTTTGTCCGATCGCCTGTGTTTTTTATCTCGGATTGAATGACAGCCTTTTTCACCGGCCATTCAAATTTTCTACCCGACAAATAATTTATTAATGGATTCACATAATGTTTGAAACACAGGTAAGCTGAAACAGGATTCCCGGGCAACGCCATAAGCAGAGTATTTTTTTTCTTGGCAAAAAACATCGGCTTACCTGGTTTTTGTCTGACTTTCCAAAACAACTCATTAAAACCACATTCAAGTGCCATATCACGTACATGATCATGTTCGCCCATGGAAACGCCGCCTGAAGAAATGATAAGATCACTTTGGCAATCTGCATTTAATAGAACCTCTTTTGTTAATTGAGGATCATCTTTTACATGAATTACTTGCCTAAGTTCCCCGTTTGCTTCAATGACAGCGGCTCTTAACATAGGTGAGTTGGAATCTCTAAGTTGGTGACTCTCTGCTGTTTGGTCAAAAGGAACCAGTTCGCTGCCAGTTGTAATAATAGTCACTGTTGCTTTTCGGTACACTTTAATTTCTGTTATACCAAGAGAAGTTATTAATGCAAGTTGGCCCGATCCAATGACAGTTCCCGGTTGTAATAGCTCTGCGCCCTCCTTAAACTCTTCTCCTGCAAACCGTACATGTTGGTGTTTCTTGTTGGCTGCCAAAATATTTACCTTATTGCCATTTACTTCACATTGTTCAATGGGAATAATAGTATCCAGGTCTTCCGGAACAATTGCGCCAGTGCTGATTCGATAAGCAGAATGAGGCACTGTTTTTTCTCCTACCGGAAAACCTGCGCTGCTTTCTCCGGCAATAGGTAGCACGACGGGATCATTTTCTTTTGTTTTTTCGACATCCTGCCAGGAAACAGCAAAGCCATCCACAGCACTGTTTGTATAAGGGGGTGAAGAGATTGTTGCTAGCGTCTTTTCGGCAAGAACATAGCCAAGAGAATCAGATGTTGAAACAACGCCTATTTTTCTAGCAGGTATATTTTCCTTAATTATTTCAATAGCTTGATTTATGGATATCACTTTTTTACCCAGCGTTTTTCTTCATCATGTCCGCCACCCCACAGCATAGGGAAAGCATGTAAAAGTCCGGGGAAAAGTGCTTCCATACTTTCCTGTGCCCCTTTGGAACTTCCAGGTAAATTAATGATTAATGTTTTGTCGCAAATGCCAGCCAGCTCGCGTGACAACATCGCATAAGGTGTGCGTTCTTTACCATGGCGGCGTATAGTCTCAGCTAGACCAGGTGCTTCTTTTTCGATGACTTTGGCCGTTGCTTCCGGAGTTATGTCTCTATGGCCCAAACCCGTCCCACCGGTTGTAATAACCAGATCAAAATGTTCATCTACTAGTTGCCGCAAACGATTTGATATTTGGTCTGAATCATCGGGTAAAATTTCATAGACAGGAACCGAGAGGTCTTCATCTTCCAAAAATAATTTGATGATTTTTCCGGATGTATCTTCGCGGTTTCCGGCATATGTTGAATCAGAAATAACAAGAACAGCCGATTTTAATGGTTCGGCAAAATATTCTTTAAAACTGCTTTTGCCTCCCTTCTTCTTAATTAGTTTTATATCGGAAAAAGAGATGTTTTCATCTAACGGTTTAAGCATATCGTAGACGTTTAACAGCGCCCCTGTAACTGCAGCCATAGCTTCCATTTCAACACCGGTTTTCCAGATTGCTTTTACTTCCGCTGAAACTTTTATGGTATCTTTGCCGATATCAAAACTTATACCCACCCAATCCACAGGAAGAGTATGACAAAAGACGATCCAGGCAGCTGCATTTTTCGCAGCGGTTATGCCTGCTGCCCGTGCAACCTGTAAAACATCTCCCTTGGGAACAGTTTTTTCAGTCACCCGTTTTATTGTTTCCGAATTAGCCGTTAAAATTCCTTCGGCTTTCGCATATCTTAATGTGCTGAATTTTGGACTAATATCGATCATTTTGTATTTGTATTTTTAAACTATTTATTTTGCTTTTGCATATAATTGAGTAAATTACCAGAAAAATTACATTTTCAATTGACCTGGCATTTCCCGACAAAAATGTATTTACAAGTTATTCCTGAACCCAGTGCACAGATTCATCCTCCATGATTTCTTTTTTCCAGATGGGAACTTTGTGTTTAATACCTTCAACAATCTGTTCCATCGCTTTAATACTTTCATTACGATGCACGGAAGAGCAAAAAACAAAAAGAGATAGTTCTCCGGTTTTTACCAATCCGGTACTATGATATATGTGCAGGCATTTTAAGGACCATTGCTCAAAAGCCTCTTCACGAATTTTTGAAAACGCTTGGTTAGCCATGTCTTCATAAGCCGAGTATTCAATTCCGGCCACATGTTTGCCCACATTTTCATCAGCGCGCACCTGCCCGAGAAAAATGGAATGGGCGCCTATGGCATGTTTAGCGCTATGTTTTGCTATCTGCTCACCGATAAAAACTGGATCGATAGCTCCCTGGATAAAATAATTTTTGGCGTTCATGGTTCTATTTTTTTTCCTCTTTCAACCAAGCTGCCAAACCGCCTGTAAGATTGAATACATTTTTAAGTTTATGATGATTTGGCAGCATTCTAATTGCCCGGACGCTGTTGATTCCATGGTCACAATAAAAAACTACCAGGCTATCGTTTTTCGATATGTTATGAATATTAGCCTGCAAATTATTTAGCGGGATGCGAACAGCATTTGGCAATTCCTCTTGGAATTCGGGTATCGAACGAACATCAATCAATTGTATTTTTTCGTTGTTTTGTAATTTTTTGTGCAGATCAACAGAGCTGATTTCATTTATTTTTTGCCGATTTGAACTGCAAAAACTTTCATAATCAAATGATTCAAAATCCGGGGCATTTTGCAAAGCCTGCTGCACAGCCTGTTCGTTTCGTTGAATGGAAAACAGCATCATTTGATTGCTCAATGCATCGAAAATCAAAACTTTCCCTGATAAAACTTCGCCTACTCCGCAGATCATTTTTATAACTTCGTTTGCCTGCAAATTACCGATAATTCCCGGAAGAACGCCAATGACACCATTTTGCGAACAGTCTGGTGCTATTTCGGGTGCAGGGGGGGTGGGAAACAGGCAGCGATAAGTTGGGCATTTCTTACCTTGATTATCTGTAAAATTTAATACGCTCAACTGTCCCTGAAAGCGGTCTATTGACCCTGAAACAAAAGGTTTATCCAGGTAAACACAAAAATCGTTAATCAAATAACGGGTTGGAAAGTTGTCTGTAGCATCAACAACGACATCGTATTGGGAAATCAAATCGCCAGCATTTTCCGGAGACACTCTTTGAGCGTATGCCTCTAAAACAATATTGGGATTGAGATCCTTTAATCGATTTACTGCGGCTTCGGCTTTAAATTCTCCAACCTGTGAAAAGCCGTACAACACCTGGCGATGCAAATTAGAAACCGTAACTTTATCGGGATCTACAATACCAATCCTACCGACACCGGCTCCGGATAGATACATTAATATAGGACAGCCCAATCCGCCTGCACCGACGATCAGTACCTTTGCTTTTTTTAAAGCTTGTTGTCCTGTTTTTCCAATCTGAGATAAAATCAAATGGCGATGATAATACTGAATTTCTTCTTTATTTAAGTTCATGGCTGTCTTTAAAAAATCATCCCCCCGCAAAGGGTGGCATAACCGCGACCAAATCGTTATCAAAAAGAAGGTGATTGTCTTCAACCATTTGCTGATTTACAGCCATTCTAAACGTATAGTCTTTTAAATCCGGATAACTTATGATTAATTTGCTTTTCAAGTCAGCCATATTGTCTGTGTCTTGAATCGTCAACATGTTCTTCCCCACCACATCGCTTAGAACACCAAAAAAAATTACATTAACCTGCATAGTTTTTCTTTCGTTTTAATGGAAACGGTTTATGGTTATCTATTTAAATTAAATTTCTAGGTATTACTCTAATATCAATCCGGGCTTCCAATATGATCGTCAGGTTTCGTGTGACAAAAGTAATGAAACCAACAGCAAGCGCAAATGCCAGAAGTGATAGTGTTCTCAAGTCACCAATGGAGCCAGGTCATTCCCAAAATCAAAATCTGTTTTTAAGTTTTTCCATCATCCACCTATCTGTGCCATTGAAAGATGATTTTTTGAAAAATGAATAATTTGCTGTGTACGTTGTTCCGATTCAAACCCGTCTTTTGCCCTTTTGGTCACGGCATCTCTAATGGCCGCTTTTATTTCTTGATCACTTTTTCCTAAACGCAGCATGTCTTTTAAATTAATAGCGCCATAATCATAAAGACAGGTTTTGAATGTACCGTCGGGAGTGATCCTTAAACGGCTGCATGTTGAACAGAATGTTCTGGAATGACCGGCGATAATACCGATTTTTCCCTTAAATCCGGGGATATCAAAAATCCGGGCAGTTGAACTCATTTTTTGATGTTCAATCATTTCTGGGAAAGAATTCTGCAACGTGCAGATAATTTCTTCTGCAGTATGTATTTCGTTTGGAAAGAGCCCACCATTAAATGGCATTTGTTCAATAAATCGAACTTCGACTTTATTTTTTTTGGCCAACATCGCAAAATCAATGATCTCATTGTCATTGACGCCTTTAAGAACCACCATGTTCAGTTTAACGTTCAGATCCGTTAGCAGAATTTTTTCAATGTTATTCCATACCCGTTCAAAATCATCACGTCGGGTAATTTTAAAAAAAACGTCTCGCTTTAACGAATCAAGACTGATGTTAATACTGCCTGATTTTATCATTTGAAACAATGGGATGGTATCTTCTAAAAAATAGGCATTCGTTGTTAAATTGATTGTTTCCAGTTTTTTATATTGGTTTATTCTGGTTAAAAAACCAGGAAGACCTTTACGAACAAAAGGCTCGCCACCGGTAATGCGCACTTTGGTTACACCTAAATCCAGAAATAGTCCAAGCAGGTGCTCCATTTCCTGAAAACGCATAATATTATCCCGAGCTTTAAGATCGATCCCTTCCTTGGGCATGCAATAGGTACAACGGAAATTGCAGCGGTCGGTTACGGCGAGCCGCAAGTAATTTAAATGACGCCCCTGGAGATCAATCAGATGGGAAGCTGGTGAATTGTTTGGATGTGTTGTATGTAAATAATTCACGCTCGTGACACTCCTTTCAAAGTACGGGCGACCTCAATATGTCCGACGAAACCTTAGCTGTAACGTAGATAATGATTTAGTCTGTCCTCAATTATTGGCTACCGTTTTAAGATAGAGCAGTCGTATTTAGACCTCCGAAGATTTCAAAACCTCGTAGATCTAGCTCTAACACTTTTGTCCCGTCTTAAGTTGGTAGTCTCAATATTGAAAATAATAAAAGAGCATCCTTGCTCTTAACGAAGCTTTCTACTAAGCCTGATTAACCTGTGTGTTACAAATGTATAAAGCTCTGCTTAATTATCAAATTGACAGGAAAAAATAACCTGCATTTCAATTAGTTAAGCAAGTAACTTTTCTACGTTTTCAGCCCATCCGGAATAACCGATGGTAGGCAAGACCGACGCCCCTGTTTCACGCGCGGTGTTCGCATCAACATCTATACCGACCCCATTGACAAACCGGTTCATAAAATTAACCACGCAACAGATACCAACCACATCCATAAAGGCTTGCTCATTCCAGCCTGCCGCATAGATTGCATTAACATCGTCCTGAGTCACATGTGTTGGCGTTTGGGTGAGTTTTTTGACATAGCTAAATATCGGCTTGAGCTTTTCATTTTGCGTATCAAGATCGATCTCCATATTACCGATTGCGGATGCATCAATTCCGAGCGCCTCAGCCGCAGGGGCATGTGAGTGAAAACAAAACTGACAGGCATTCAATCCGGAAATATAGGTAAAGATAAGTTCGCGTTCGCCGTCAGACAACTGCGATTCTTTCCGCATGATGTCGTCGATCAAGCGGAGAATTAAACTACCTCTTCCAGGGTATAAGTTCATCACGTCGGGAAGATTTGTAATACCTGGGCTGGAAAGTAAAAAAGACATGATTTTCTCCTGTTATAATAATGATGCCTACGAAGCCATGTAGTGGCATTAAATTAAAATGTTTAAGCTATATAGCTTGTCCCTTCTGTTCCATCCTCCACTTTATAGACTTTGCAAGCCAGCCCTCTGAGTTGGAAGTTGCCTTGTTCCTTGTCACAGTATTCGTCAGAATCATGGAGAATGACCGCATCCGCCGATTTCCAGAGACTCGATAAGGCCGCTCCAGGTTCTTCGCTTCCTGTTGTTTCCGGGTACCACCAACCATGCGGCACCCTAACCACGTCAGGAGCGGTGTCGTTACTGAGCCACGACCTGAGTTTAATTCTCTTTCCACTAGTTGATTCCACCCATGCCCAATCCCCATCCGACAGATCCAGTTCGTAAGCCGTATCCGGATGGATTTGCATGCGAGGATCTGGCTCACGGCTACGCAGTTCTTTCGTAGACCGGCCAAGGCCAAAACTGTGAAACCAATAGTTTTCGCGCATGCCGGTGAAAAAGGTCAATGGATGCGTCTTAGCTAACTCTGGTTTCCTCGCATGGCTCTCCGGTGGTTCAACCCAGCTAGGCATCGGATCATAGCCTAGTTCTTCGAAAATGCTTGAATAGAGCTCAACTTTCCCGCTAGGTGTGCCAAAGCCGGTTTGTTCGTATTTCTTGAAAGTTATTTCAGGTGCGGAAGCCCGAACCTGGGTTGATAATTTTTCCCATGTTAAACCCGCAGGCTTTAACCGTTCATCGTAGGCCTCTTCCATACTTTCCCATGGCCAATCCTTCTCTTGTCCCAGACGAACGCCAAGCTCACGCCATAACATCCAATCATGCAGACATTCTCCAGGCGCCTCCACCGCTTGCTCTCCCCCCTGATAGACTGGAATCCAATCCCAGTAATTAAACAGGTTCGGTCTTTCCAGCCAATGGGTGGCCGGCAAAATATAATCGGCTAGCTGAGCCGTGGGCGACTTAATAAGATCCATGACCACTAACAGGTCCAGGTTCATCAAGCCTTCGTAAACGTGAGTGGTGTTTGGGTAGCTATTCAAGGTGTTGTTGCATTGCGAGATAAGCGCCCTCATGCGGTAGGGTTTTCCTGTTTTCATTGCCTCCCACATGCTCGCAGGGTGCGCCATCGCGCCGCCTGATATTTGGTTTGAGTATTTCTTGCCCCAAACTCGTTCCATATGCGGACCGGTCTTTTCCAACGTTTCCCAGCTCAAGAGCTTAAAACGATCTATACCGAGCATTTTCCTTCTCTGCTCCACCGGTAATCTATCATTGAGCTCGAATTCATCATCCGATAATATTCCCGGATGATAACCCATCAGCAGTTCTCCTCCGGGCACATCCAGATTGCCGGTGATGGATCTCAATATGGTTAAGGTGCGTAAAGTCTGGGTGCTATTGGCATGGTGATCCGGTACGGCACCCCAGGGGATCACCGCTGGGCCGTTAGTGGCATACATTCGGGCAGCCTCGCGAATCTTATCCGCTGGTGCCCTGGTTATTTCTGATGCCCACTCCGGAGTGTATTCCTTCACTCTCTCAGCGAGTTGCTCAAAACCTACGGTCCATTTTTCTACAAATTCTTTGTCATAGAGTTTTTCTTCGATGATCACATTAATCCAGGCCAGTAGATAGGCGCTATCCGTAGCGGGCTTAACCTGTAGAAATATGTCCGCTTGATCACTGTAACTATTCCGGCGTGGGTCTGTAACGATCAGTTTTGCGCCTCTCTCCAGAGCACCTTTAATCCACAGGTACTCAGCCGTCCATCTCTGCGGTCCCGGAGCATGACCTAAAAGCACGATACATTTGGTATTCTCAAAGTCCGGGAACTGCCAAAAGCCGTAAGTCGCTTTACTTGGCACGGTGGAATTGGCTAAACACACATATCCTGTCCAGGTCCAGTTCGGGCTCCCCAATAGATTCATAAATCTTCGTGATGCCGCACCGGCGTTAGAGCTCCAGCCATAGGTGCTGCCGATTGTTTCCGGCCCGTCTTCGGCTATCAACTGCTTCATCTTATCGGCAATCTCATCTAGAGCTTGCTTCGTACTAATTTTTTTCCATTGACCCGAGCCACGCTCACCGACTCTTTTCAGCGCATGCGTTAATCGGTCGGGGTGGGTAATGTACTTATTTGCGTTGGCCCCCTTAACGCAAATAGAATTCGGCGTGAGGGGATGATCCGGATTTTTTTTGATTGATTTCACCTTACCATCTTCAACGGTGACAAGAACTCCGCAATTGATATCGCAGGTACTGCAGATGGCCCATTTCGTTTCTTTGCTCATCTTAAGCCTCTCAAAATTATTATTACTTGATTAGAAGCCATAGCTAATCAGACTTATCGGCTACCACTTCTAATTAACAGCAGCTATGCAACGACTATGTCAATAATACTCATGGCATACTGTACTAATAAATATAACCGTCCTATATTATATAGGCAGCCGCCTGAGTACAACGCTTTGCCGTATCAGTAAATACACAGATAAAAAATGCACCCACTAATTATTATTAATTTGTTTTCGCATAGGACTATTAAATATTACTATATATTATACTATCTTGTTTAATACTAATTATCTATAGACACATAGGCCGTTCCTATTTTTAAGCGCTTAGCAACAAATCCGCATGTAAGATAAAGGCCGTTATCCCCATAGAAAGCCATGAAATGAGCGTAAAACCAATTGAATTGAGTGAAATTGAGCGAGAACAACTGCTAACGATT
>JBEGMB010000140.1:0-7394 GCA_041183245.1 Bacteroidota bacterium | reverse complement strand
CCGATGGCACGTATTTTTGCAAAAAACGGAAAATCATACTATCTGGATACCGATGGAATCACCATTTCAAAAACACACCTGCATACGGCAAAAGTCCTTCTTTTTTCAGGAGAAATTTCTGAACCGCTACGTCGTCAAAATGCAATAAAAATTATTAACAACGATTCATTGAAAAATATTCGAAAATTAGATGAAATCTATCGTATTTCAAATTATGTTTGTAATGATCCGATGTTACGCGCTTTGATAGGTCAAGTTTATTTAGAAAGAAGCGGGGATTTTGTGTTGACACCCATTGTAGGTGACCTGAAAATCGTTTTTGGGACAGCTTATTCTGAGAAACAAGTAAAAGACAAATTTACCCGGTTGAAAATCTTTTATAAAGAAGGGTTGCCTTATGAAGGGTGGGACAAGTATTCGGAAATTAATTTAATGTATGATGGACAAATCGTTTGCCGCAAGCGGAACAAAAATGACTAAGAAAGCACCCAAAGTTGTAGTGGGTTTAGATATTGGCACCACTAAAATCGCATGTTTTGTTGGAGTAAAAAATGAACACGACAAAATAGAAATTATTTCAATGGGGAAAAGTGAATCCCTTGGAGTGATGAGAGGGGTTGTTTCTAATATAGATAAAACCATTCAGTCCATTACGCAAGCAGTTTCCTTAGCACAAGAACGTGTTGCAGGTAATTTGAAAATCAATAATGTGTACGTCGGAATTGCAGGTCAACACATTAAAAGCCTACAAACACGTGGCATTCATACCCGTAAGAATGTATTAGGGGAGATTTCACAAAAAGATATTGATGCCCTTATTGATGATATGTACGCCATGGTTATGACGCCAGGCGAAGAAATCATTACGGTATTGCCACAAGAATATATTGTGGATAATGAACAAGGGATTAAAGACCCTGTTGGAATGACCGGCGTTCGATTGGAAGCAAATTTCCATATTATCACGGGACATGTTTCAAATGTGACTAACATTAGGACCTGTGTTGAGCGTTCGGATTTAAGTATCAGCGCTATTGTTTTAGAGCCAATCGCTTCTGCAAATGCCGTATTGAGTGATGAAGAGAAAGAGGCGGGCGTTGTTTTAGTTGATATTGGTGGTGGAACAACAGACGTAGCCATTTTTTATGACGGCTTAATTCGTCATACCGCTGTTATCCCTTTTGGAGGAAATGTGATTACTGAAGACATTCGTATGGGATGCCGAATAATGCAGAAACAAGCGGAGCGTTTAAAAGTACGCTTTGGTAGTGCCTTGGTAAGTGAAAGTAAGGACCATGAAGTAGTATGTATTCCTGGGCTTAAAGGACGTGATGCAAAGGAAATTCGCTTGTCCACTCTGGCGGGAATTATTCAGGCCCGGATGGAAGAAATCATCGAATTAGTCCGTGTAGAAATCCGAAATTCTGGTTTTGAGAAAAAAATAATCGGAGGAATTGTTGTTACTGGTGGAGGCTCACAGCTTAAGCACCTCCCTCAGTTGTTTGAGTACATTACTGGTTTGGATACCCGCATTGGTTACCCAACGGAACATTTAGCCAATACCAACCAAATTGAAAATATTTCAAGCCCAATCTATGCCACAGGGATCGGGTTAGTATTAAAAGGTTTTGAACAAGAAGAACGAGGAGACTCTACCGATGTAGCTTCCAGTGCAAGTGAAATTAGAACCCATGCAGATCCTCGCAAAAAGGGCGCATTCTTTGCAAAAGTTCTTTCGAAAGAAAACCTTAAAAAATTAGAGAACTTCTACATGAAAGATGAAGATTAAATAACAGTTATATTAAAAGAAAAATGAACGAAATTTTTGACATCCCAAGAGATATGAATTCAATTATTAAAGTAATCGGTGTTGGTGGAGGAGGTAGCAATGCCGTTAATTTCATGTACAATCAAGGAATTAAAGGAGTTGACTTTGTTGTGTGCAACACAGACCGTCAGGCCTTAGATATTTCTCCCGTTCCGTTTAAAATTCAATTGGGAACCACACTGACCGAAGGACGTGGCGCAGGAATGCAGCCAGAAGTGGGCATGAATGCAGCTTTTGAAAACATTGAAGACCTGCGTGAAATTCTTTCCAAAAACACTAAAATGGTCTTTGTAACCGCAGGAATGGGCGGAGGTACAGGTACCGGTGCAGCGCCTGTGATTGCACAAGTAGCCAAAGAATTGGGAATTCTTACCGTTGGTATCGTGACCCTTCCATTTGAATTCGAAGGGAAAAAACGTCGTTCTCAAGCCGATGAAGGCCTTGAACGGTTACGTCAAAACGTGGATACCTTGCTGGTAATTAACAATGAGAAATTACGTACCATCGGAAAAAGTTTAACCCTTTCTGAAGCATTTCAAAAAGCTGATAATATTCTTACTGTTGCAGCAAAAGGAATCGCTGAAGTTATTGCAGACACGGGTGTAATCAACGTTGACTTTAATGATGTAAATACCGTGCTTCGAAATAGCGGAAGAGCCTTGATGGGAAGCGCTATGGCAAGCGGTGAAGGAAGAGATTTTGAAGCCGTTAAAGCGGCAATGAATTCCCCGTTATTAAATGATCATGACATTTGCGGTGCTAAATATGTACTACTTAATATTACGTATGGAGATAAGGAAGTATTGATGGATGAAATCATGAACATTACCGATTTTATTCAAGATGCTGCCGGTGAAGACGCCGAAGTTATTTGGGGGCACGGACATGATTCGAACCTTGGCGATAACTTGGCAATTACCCTAGTAGCTACCGGGTTTTCAACGGTAGATGCCGTGAATTATGTACTTCCTGAACGAAAATTGATGGATTTGGATGAAGAACACAAAAAAGAAATCGTAAGTCCGATGTCCTCGCCTTTCGAATCGAATTCCATAACGGATACCTTAAATCAAGAGCCGTATTTAAAATCAGAAGAGCCTGTTTTAGTTGAACAAGAAATTCAGCAAGCTCCAGTTTTAGCTGAGGTTGAAATTACCGGTGTTACTGAAAATACTGAAAAAGAGGAGGTTAAATATGATTTGTTTGATGATGAAATAACCGAAGAACCTTCGTTTGTCGCTCCTTCGTTGGAATGGGAAGTGCAACCAACAGAACAGCCAATATTTGATTTTTCGTCTGAGCCGGTACAAGTTTCAACACCAAGTTCTACAGTACAACCGTCTACTGAACAAGAGGTGATACGTCATCAATTGGACGATGAAGCGGATGAGTCTCCAAAAAGTTACCGCATTCAATCTACGGTATTGCCAGAAGAAATCGCAAGAAGAAATGAAGAGCGTGTTTCTAAAATTCAAGAAATTACTTCAAGAATTCAAAACGCAGAAAGTATTGCAGAGTATGAGTCCCAACCAGCCTACCTTCGTAGAAATGTTGAAGTTAAGGATGAGCGACCTTCCCAAGACAATAACGTTAGTAGATTCGGCTTGTCTGGCAGTGGTAACGGAGATTCTGGATTAAGAAGCAATAGCTACTTACACGATAACGTAGATTAATATGAGCATTGCCGCAACGATTAATGACCACATCAAACAAGCGATGTTGGCTAAGGATAAAGATCGCTTAGCTGCCTTACGAGATGTGAAATCTAAAATTTTGCTTGAAGCAACTTCAGGGAGCGGAACGGAAGTAAGCGATGAAGTCGCCATGAAAATTTGTTTAAAATTGTACAAACAACGCATGGAGACCTATGAATTATACATTGCACAAGGTCGTGAGGATTTAGCAACAGATGAATTGGTTCAAGCCAAAGTCATCGAAGAGTTTCTTCCTAAACAGTTGTCTGAAGATGAAATAAAAGCTGAGATTACTGAGGCAATTACTGCGTTGGGTGTTTCTGGTCCTCAAGATATGGGTAAGCTAATGGGACACCTTTCCGCAAAATTATCCGGTAAAGCAGACGGAAAGTTGATAGCGACCTTAGTAAAGGCAGCGCTAAGCTAATCTTGTTTTATCTTATCGAATCTTTTACCTTTGATGCATGAAGGATATCCCTGTTTTCGCTGCTGAGCTAGCCGACTGTATACGCTCGCTACACAATCAAGGTCATAGCCCCGCAACTTCAACAAATTACTCTTTTAAGGATGATACTGATCAACTTTGGGTTTCACGTTCCGGAATAGATAAATCATCGTGTTTAGATACAGATTTTATCACCATTGACGCTCAAGGTAAGACACAGGCACCGTATGAACACATGACACCCTCTGCAGAAACTGGAATTCATTGCGCTATATATGAAATGTTTCCAACTACGAAGGTAATTCTGCATAGCCATGACCTTTACCCCGTATTGGTTGCGCACAATAAAAAATCGCTGTGTTTTGAAGGATTTGAACTTCAAAAAGGGTTTCCTTCAGTCACAACGCATCTCGGTGAAATAAACATTCCGGTATTCCCTAATAGTCAGGATATGAATGATATCAAGCACTGCATGGAGTCACGTAAAGAGGAATTGCAATATCAAGTCTTTATGATAGACAAACATGGGTTCTATACCTGGGGTACAAGTTTATTTGAAGCAAAACGAATTTTGGAGTCTTTCAGCTACCTGTGTAAGGCTTCTTGGTATTTAACAAATTAATTATGGCTATTTTATCAATTCCGGACCAGCATCAAGTCATAAACGACCCGAAAGCCATCGGAGACTTTCTATCCGATCATGGGGTATTTTTTGATCAATGGAGTTGTGATGTGGTATTTAAGGATACGGCAACACAAGAAGAAATTTTGTCTGCCTACGCACGTGATCTTAAGCCCTTTATGGAAGAAGGAGGTTATCTAACCGCCGATGTGATTAGTATAAATTCGTTAACAGAGAATTATCCCGCAATTCGCGCTAAATTTTTAGCAGAGCACACACACAGTGAGGACGAAATTAGATTTTTCGTAGATGGACAAGGGTTCTTTTGGTTTAATTTGGATGGAGCACCAGTGTTTAATGTGTTATGTCAAAAAGGTGATTTGATCAGCGTACCTGCTGGGACTAAACATTGGTTCGATGCTGGCGCAGATAATCCCTTTGTAATAGCCATTAGAATATTCATAGACCAAACCGGTTGGATTCCTGCGTATACAGCCTCAGGGATTGAGAAAAAATATCAATAATGAAGGTGCTCGACGGAGTTCAATGGATTCTTACCGATATTGAAGGTACAACGACAGAGGTTTCTTTCGTGTATGACATCCTTTTTCCTTATTTCAGATCGCACATGGATGAATGGAAGACGGTGGAATCGGATCAAATGAATCAAGTGCTCGAACAAACACGCGTGCTAGTTCTTGAGGAGCAATCAATTAATTTATTAAATAGGGAACCGATTTTTGATCAATTGCGTAAATGGTCGATCGAAGACCGTAAAGTAACGCCCTTAAAAACATTTCAGGGGATGGTGTGGGAACAGGGTTTCAAGTCAGGCGCTATTAAAGGGCATATGTATCCTGACGTAAAGCCTGCACTCGAACGTTGGGCAAAGATGGGCATGAAGCTCGCTATTTTTTCAAGTGGTTCTATTGCTGCGCAAAAACAACTTTTTGGTTTTTCTACCGAAGGCGACCTCACACCGTATTTTTCCGCGTACTTTGATACCACAACGGGTATGAAGCGGGATGAGCAGACGTATCATTTAATTGTACAACAGTTGCATGCATCGGCAAACGGCGTATTGTTTTTGTCTGATATTCCGCAAGAACTTGAGGCTGCTAATGCAGCGGGTATGCGAACGCTTCAACTGGTAAGGCCGGGCACCCAAGCGAATTGGTCTTCCTGTGTGGCGGACTTTAGCGAGATTCAATAAAAAAGCCCCGCATTCGCGAGGCTTAAAAAATCTGTTAACTTAGTACTAATGCTGAATAACTACTTTACGTGTAGCGCCATTATTAATAGATACAAAGTAAATTCCTGAATCTAACGTACGAGTATCTATTCCCTGTATTCCAGATTGAACAGTTCCTGTATAAACTACGCTTCCTGAAACAGAAACTAGTGTTATATTTCCTTGTACTCCTTCTTCCAAGGTGATGTATAGTTCTTCATTTGCTGGGTTCGGTTGGATATTAAAGGATGCTTCATTAGCAGTTTGAATACCAGCGGCCTGGTCAAAATTCATACGAACCATAACCTGAGATGACGTATAGTACCATGTTTGGTCTGTATAGTCAAAATAATATACTGTTTGAGCAGGCGCACCACCCGCAGAGGCTACCACTAAATCGTTAGATCCACCACCGTCACCATATGAACCCACCATGGCTAAGTAACTTTCACCGGCAGTTAAGGCTTGCGGAGTTTGTAATGCAAAGGTGTGTTTCTGGCCTAAATCAGCAGCAGTGATAACATAAGGAAGTGATTCATCAACAAAATCAAAATCTCCAGTAGTTGGGTTCACGTAATATAATTTCGCAAAAATCTCTGCGCCTTCAGCGGCTGTTGAATTGATTACACCATCTATTCCGTATAAGGTTGCGGTATTGAAAATATCGAATACTGGACCTACTTCAAACCCTTGTCCTGCATTATAAATACCGCCTAGAATAACATCTTTATCTCGTGCGTATATATAGTCATTCACTTCAATATTAATATTCGGTTGCGTGTTATTAGATAAATCCAACTCAGTTTGACTTGATCCGACCCCAAAAGATACGGTATGCGTTGCATTGGTAGCCGCCGGAGTAAAGGTTGTTGTACACCAAAGGGTATCTTGCGTTGCTGCAGCGACTGCCGTAGGAGCGGATTGTCCTGAATACAGCGCGTTAATGTTTGCGGTATAGACGGCATCTGCAATATTTTGCACTCCAATGTTCTGAACAATTCCACCAAAATTCACAGGTGCTACTTGATTGTTAGGTACTTGGTAATATGCGAGTCGTGAACCAAACGGACCATCTGTTCCCCACTGTAAACTTTGAAGTTTTAAATCGTATTGATCGGTTTCAACGAGTTTAATGTCGTCAATCGCCCAATACCAACCCCAATTGCCTTGATAGTTCAATTGAATCATTACACTGTCATTTCCTCCCGCCACTGCGGAAACATTTAAGGACGTGATTTCAGGATTCGCAGTATTTTGTGCTGTAGGCTCAGTACCATCGGTTACAATAAAATCGGTCCATGTAGTTCCGCCGTTATTACTCACACGAACAATTCGAGTGTCCAGGTAGGTTCTATATGAGTTTTCAAATACTAAACTTACATTAAGATAAGCGCTACAGTCAATCATTCCCGTGTAAGTCATGTTCGCATTTTGAGCTCCATTTTGACCTTGTGCATCAGAATTAATGAACGCAAATCCATTATTTACTGTAGTGAATAATGCGGGACTTAGTGCAGTTACAGGTATTGTATCTGCTGCATTAGTAATTACCCAATCTAGAAAAGGTATAGAGG
>JBEGMB010000139.1:0-5087 GCA_041183245.1 Bacteroidota bacterium | reverse complement strand
ACATCATATTCAGCAATGATTTCAATGGAAAAGCCATCGCACCCCGTCTTTCCGTGCGTTTAAAAGCAGGGTTAATTGCGGGAGCAGTTGCTCTTCCGGAAGCCGATGGATCAGTCAAAGTGAATGTGTTTTCTGGAAAAGCGTTCGGATTTGTCAAAGCGCACTCAACACAACGTATCATTTCATTGTTACCAAACAGTATTGCTCCTGAAGAGTCAGGTAGTACTTGTCCAGTAAATGAAATCACGGAAGATATGGGAGCCGCTTCGGTTCGAGTGCTTTCTGTTAAAAAACCGGAAGGTGCCATTCCACTGCCTGAGGCGGAACTCGTTGTTTCTGCGGGTCGCGGATTAAAAGGCCCAGAACATTGGGGGATGATTGAGTCCTTAGCAAGTACCCTTGGAGCGGCAACCGCGTGCTCGCGACCCGTAGCTGATATTGGTTGGAGGCCACACCACGAACACGTTGGACAAACTGGAGTTGCTATTCGTCCAAACCTCTATATTGCAGTTGGTATTTCAGGTGCTATCCAGCATTTAGCCGGTGTGAATGGTTCAAAGGTAATCGTGGTAGTTAATACCGATGCAGAGGCACCATTTTTTAAAGCAGCAGATTATGGGGTAGTTGGGGATGCATTCGAGGTTATTCCAAAACTTACAGAAGCTATTAAAAAATTCCAAGCGGCTAATTAATTAGCGTATAACCATGGAGAAAGTTCAGTTAGAAATCACAGGGATTGAATATAGCCAAACCCATTCGGGGTCCTATGTGTTGCACTTAAAAGAAATCCATGGAAATCGCCACATGCCCATTGTGATTGGTAGTTTTGAAGCCCAAGCAATTGCTGTTGAATTGGAAAATATGGTTCCAAACCGTCCCATGACGCATGATTTATTTAAACCAATTTTTAGTGCTTTTAATGTTACTGTTCAGGAAGTTATTATTCATCAATTCCGTGAAGGGTTGTTTATTGCCAAAATAACCTTGGTTGGTGAAGATGGTATTCCTACAGATATTGACTCACGATCCTCAGATGCCGTTGCCATTGCAGTTCGGTTTAAAGTGCCTATTTACACTACCAAACAGGTTATTAATGAGGTGAATAACATCAGTGAGGGCTATTCAAGCTCAACGGAAGATGATGAAATAAAAAATCCACTGCATGAAACTGATTTAGACGAACCCTTGGAAGAAGTGAGTGTGGATGAGCTGGAACAACAATTAGTAGAAGCATTAGAAAATGAAGACTACGAATTAGCATCAAAAATTCGCGACGAAATCAATAAGCGAAAAAAATAGTATCTTCAAGCCATGGAAACACTTGGCTTACCTTCGCAAAACAATTCAATTAAACTCCAATTAACTGTCCTTAGTTTTCTCCAATATTTTGTTTGGGGTGCATGGTTAATTACAGTAGGAAAATATTGTACCATTACCATGAAATGGTCCTTCACTGAATTCGGTGCCATTTTCACTACCATGGGCATTTCTTCAATTTTTATGCCCAGCCTTATGGGCATTGTTGCGGATAAATGGATTAATGCGGAGCGCTTACTCGGTATCCTACATTTATTGAGTGGTATCGCAGTCGCGAGCCTTCCGATGGTGCAAGACCCTGGCATGTTTTTTTGGATCACCCTAATTGCGATGATTTTCTATATGCCTACCATCGCGATATCGAATGCAGTTTCGTATAGCATTCTTGGGCAATTCAACCTGGATCCCATGAAGACCTTTCCCCCTATTCGTGTATTTGGAACGGTTGGCTTTATCATTGCGATGTGGGTAACAGATCTAACGGGAAATAGTGCCTCAGCCAATCAATTTTACATCAGTGCCATCGCGTCGTTTGGATTAGCTATTTTTTCATTTATGCTCCCCAAATGTGCACCTAAAGGAGGATCAAACGAGGGGAAAAATTTGATGCAAATCTTGGGCTTAGATGCCTTTAAATTGATGCTAAATTATAAGATGTTTATCTTCTTCTTGTTCTCATTGATGTTAGGAGGTGCACTTCAATTAACCAACATGTATGGGGATACCTATTTAAGTACGTTTGAAGCATTTCCAAAATATGCGGAATCATTTGCAGTAAAGCACTCAACCGTAATTATGTCAATTTCGCAAGTTTCAGAAACCTTATTTATCCTTGCAATACCCTTCTTTTTACGTCGATTTGGCATCAAACGAGTGATGTTGATGAGTATGATTGCTTGGGTCTTACGATTCGGTTTATTTGCGTATGGTAATCCTGGGGATTTACTATGGATGATTTTATTATCGTGTGTAGTGTACGGGATGGCATTCGACTTCTTCAATATCTCCGGTTCGCTCTTTGTTAACTCATCTGTTTCTGAAGATAAGCGCTCTTCCGCTCAGGGTTTATTTATGATGATGACTAATGGGTTCGGAGCCATTTTGGGTAGTTCAATCAGTGGCAGAATGATTGATGCATTTTTTACAAAACCCCTAACAAAAGTTAGCGAGGTCGCAAGCTACTACGAGGTTAATATGGACCACCCCATGTTAAAAGAACTCCTTAAAGGAAATACTATCAAAGCAGATGGAACGCTTACCAAGGCCATCATGATACAACAATGGGAGCCAATTTGGCTTTCATTTGCAGCGTATGCCTTGGTAGTGGCTATTTTATTTGCGGTATTGTTTAAACACAAACACGACCCAAATGAAATCGGGGAGATATCACACTAAATATCAAGTTTATACACGTTTTGAAGGGTAGAGTTATTGATCAAGGTAACGTCTAAATCCTTAATAAGGCCATCTGCCACATCATATACCCATCCATGTAAATGCAAATCTTCTCTGCGTTCCCACGCCGCTTGTACAATGGATGTTTTCGCTAAATTACAAACCTGTTCAAACACATTGAGCTCCACAAATCTATCCACGCGAGCCTTTGATTCTTGAATTACATGCAATTCTTCATAATTCATCCGATACACATCTTTAATGTGACGAATCCAATTATCTATTAATCCCACATGAGCATTGGTCATGGCCGTTTGAACCCCACCGCAACCGTAATGGCCACAAACAATGATGTGCTTAACTTCTAACACATTTACAGCATAATCCAATACAGACAAAAGGTTCATATCAGAGTGCACAACCATGTTGGCAATGTTTCTATGCACAAAAACTTCTCCGGGAGGGGCTCCAATAATCTCATTAGCAGGAACTCGAGAATCAGAACAACCAATCCACAAGACTGGAGGTTTCTGTCCATGAGCAAGTTTATTAAAAAAATCGGGGTCTTCCTTTAATTTATCAGCGACCCATTTTTTGTTGTTTTCTAGAAGACTATTATAATATGTTTCCATGGTTAATTCGTTTAAATTAAATGCTGTCCTTGATACTGGACCGTAATATTTTTTGTTTTTGAGGTGACTGAAATAAAATCAATTAACAGTTCCTGAATATCATAATCCATCGATTTACTTCGCGTTGAGTTTATTATCACGTGTGTGCCGTTAGGAATGTTCATTAAGGTGTTTTTTATACTCGCAATATTAAGAAAATTCACATTTTCACCAAGGATGATTTCCAATCCATTTTCCGTAGTGATTACCTCGTGATTACCTTTAAAATTACGTTTAATAATGAAGAAAATTGCTATTACTAATCCAATACCAATCCCTTTCAGTAAATCTGTAAATAATATGGCTATGATGGTGGCTATAAACGGTATAAATTGATCCCATCCTTTAACAAATTGAGCTTTAATTAATTTAAAATTTGTTAGCTTATAACCCACAGAAATTAAAATAGCGGCAAGGGTAGCTAAGGGAATTAGATTTAATACTGGGGCAATAAACAGAATAGCCACAACCAACCAAAGTCCGTGATAGACAGCCGACATTTTAGATCGTGCTCCACCATTTAAATTAGCCGTTGATCGAACGATTACTTGGGTAACCGGTATTCCACCGAGTAAACCAGCAACGGCATTTCCAACTCCTTGAGCCATCAACTCTCGGTTTGGATTTGTAATTGCCTTTTCCGGATCTAAGCGGTCGATTGCTTCTACACTTAATAGCGTTTCTAAACTTGCAATGGCGGCTATTGTTATGGCCACAATATAAACCTTAGGATTAGAAATAAACGAAAAATCTGGAAAATGCATTTGCATTTCAATGGATTTCCACGATGTCAATTGAGGAATCTGAACCAAATGTTCTTTAGCAATGTGTAAATCATGTCCACTTGCAGTTAATAGCACATTGATTAATGTTCCAATGATGATTACCCAGAGCATGGATGGAATGTACTTAAAGGCAACAAAATTCTTAAATCTCGGTTGTTCGAATAATACAATTAAGCCCAAAGAAACCATACCTATCATCGCAATTCCAGGATCTAGTGCTTTTACGGCATATAATAATTCTGTTAAGGTATTATGGCCATCTTGTTGGAAAAAGGCTTCATCGCCGACATAATCTTTATCGTACCCAATAAGGTGGGGTATTTCTTTTAAAATTAAAGTAATTCCAATAGCAGCGAGCATTCCTTTAATTACCCCGGTGGGTAAATAATTTGCAATAATTCCTGCCCTGAGGAGTGCGAAAATCACTTGAAAGATACCGGCTAATATCAAAGCCAATAAAAACGCATTGAAAGATCCCAGGGAAGAAATTGAAGAAATAACAACCGTTATTAAGCCAGCAGCGGGCCCAGAAACACCTAGTCGGGAATTAATTAATAAACCAACAACGACTCCACCGATGATTCCGGCAATCAAACCGGAAATAGGTATTGGAGTAAAGCCTTCAACCGAAGTTGAAGCTAATCCAATCCCCAAACATAGGGGGAGTGCTACAAAAAATACAACAATACTGGAAGGGAGATCCGATCTCCATGAATTAAAAAGGTTTTTCACAAGACATTAATTAGATTCAATGATTAAATTAGATAATAAGCAAAGGGTTAGCTTATTTCTGGGGGATAGTCAATCGAAAATAATATCTCTTTATTCTTCACATTGGCATTATACCAACATCTGGAACCCTGAAGATCTGCATTTATAAAGCAGAATTCATAGATTAGATTTAGTACGTAGGCCTCTA
>JBEGMB010000138.1:0-2913 GCA_041183245.1 Bacteroidota bacterium | reverse complement strand
ATCGATTGACACTTTCGGGGTATGGGGTCTTGCGCATGGACGACCGTGGAACTGGCAAATCTGAAGGGGTGTTTAACGGCGCTACATCCAAAGACTTTGTTACAGATATCGAATCTGCCATCGCGTTTGTAAAGACCTTATCCTATATCGATACTCAAAAAATAATCTTAATGGGACATAGTGAAGGAGGGATGATCGCTAATATGGTGGCAGCAAAACATCCTGAAGTTTATGGGGTTATCTCTCTCGCCGGCCCTGGGGTATTAGGTTCAACCCTTTTAAAAGAACAGCAGTTATTAATCTCAAAAGCAATGGGTGCATCGGAGAAAGAATTAAAAAAATTTGAATCATTTTCCAACTCATTTTATCCGCTATTAACTTTAGATTCTATGCAACTTGTTAAGCAAAAAGCGGAGTCGTTTCTTACGCAGTTTGCCAAAGGAATTAAGAGAAAAGCGCTTCGTGAAAGTGGGGCAAAAGATCGATCAACATGGGTCAAAATGAACTCAGATGCTTACATAAATCCGTGGATGATTTATTTCTTAAATTATAACCCAATGAGCGACCTCAAGCAACTTGATTGCCATTATTTAGCCCTCAATGGAACCACCGACCTACAAGTTCCATCGAAAATGAATTTAGAAGCGATAGCCACCTATTGCAATCCGAGTGCAGGGAAAATCAAAGAAATCAAAGCACTTGACGGATTAAATCACATGTTCCAACCTTCCGCCACAGGAAATCCTAACGAATATGGGTCAAATGAAATTACCTTTGATAGCACAGCAATTCAAGAAATTCTTACTTTTCTTGATAAAATAACGCAGTAATTTGTTCGGAAATCTCTACCGTCTGTTGTTTGAGCATACAATCAAAATGCCCTTTAGGACAGGTGTTGTGTCCTATCTTGGAGCACGGCCGACAAGATAAATCGCGCACTTGTGCATGAAAAACCGGCGTTGATTGGTAAGGGTACATACCGAAATCCGGAACGGTATTCCCCCAAATACACACCATCGGTTTTTCATAAAAAGCTGCCAAATGCATCAACCCCGTATCATTTGTTACCACAACCTTAGCCTTCGATAAAACCAATGCGGCTTCAGCAAGGTTCGTTTTTCCAACCAGTGAAATGAGCGAAGGGAAATGCGCTTGCAGAGAGTTGGCTAATGTATTTTCCTTTTCGCCTCCCAACAGTACAATCGGCATTTCAAGGCGTTCGATGGTTTCGATTAACTTACTTAATGGGTATTGTTTGGTCGAGAAGGTGGCACCAAGTACCCAAGCCACATAATTTGAGGGTAATGACTCAACCACAAGATTTGCGTTGTTTAGACCTAGGGTAACTGAGGTAGGATTGACTTTGGCGGCTTGAGCATAACGTTCCACTAAATGAACCTTGGGTAAGGTATTCCATTTCAAGGAAGTTAATAACCACTTTTGGAAATTCAATTTACGAAACCTATTCCATGACCCTTTCAACATGAGTACTTGAAGTAAAAAGGTCCGTAAATTATTGTGTAAATCAATGACTAGGTCATATCGTTCCCTTCTTAATTTCGTGGCTGTTTGAACGAGCGATTCTTGCAAAAAGCGATGTTGGACCTTGCTGGATAATAACTCCAGTACGGGTTTATTACTCGGTTTGGTTAAGAAATGAATTTCGGACCCTGGATATTTATGCTGCAAGGCCTCTACGACTGGGAATGTCAGTAAAATATCTCCAATTGCGCTAAATCGAATTACTAATATCTTCACCCTTTAAACATCAATTCAACAATTACTCCACGTCCTTTTTCACTGGATATACTCCCCTTAATACCGGCCATATCCATGCGGTGTTTCATGTTTTGCATTCCTAAGCCTTCACTCATACTATCCGTATCAAAGCCAATTCCATTATCTACCACCCTTAAATTTATTTTCGAACCCTTTATTGGATGGATTTCTATGGTGATTTGAGATGCTTTTGAATGCTTTAATGCATTGTTTAATACTTCTTGAACTATTCGATACAAATTGAATCGATCTACATTTACGAAGCTCTCTTCATTAATTTGATCATCAATACTTAAGGTAAGCGTCATTTTACCCGTAGCATTGATTCGGTGAGCAAAACGTTCTAAGGCATTTAAAAATCCTTTTTCAAGCGCTGGAGGCAATAAATTATAGGCCATCTCACGCAATTCTTGAATCGACCCTTGCAATAACTGCTTAATTTGGCCCAAGGCACCCGCTTCCGCAGGCACTGGGGTTATATTCTGAAGCAATAAGTTTAACAGCACTAACTGCTGACCAATTCCGTCATGAAGTTCCCTTGCAATTTTCTTTTTCTCTCCTTCTTCTGCTTGTGCAATGATGTCATACTTACGCTGTTCAAAAAGTAACTCATCCGTTTTATCAACAACCAAGGCAATATACGCTTCTTTGTCCTCGGTTAACTGATTCAAAATGATTTGAGTAGAAATCTCTTGCTCAGTTAACGTACGTTGCTTGTAATACCCCATCCATCGTGGACTATTATCTTCAGCCGATAAATTCTGATCCGAAATAATGAACTCATTCAGGGACTTACCTACGATTTCATTAGCAGTTGATGCATCAAACAAGGTAAGCGCCGCTTGATTACAAAATAAAATTTCATACGAACTCACCGATAATTTCAACATCGGTAGGGGCGAATTGTAAAAAAGGTCTTTATATTTTTTTTCTGATTCGGTAAGTTGAACTTGGAATGTTCGACGAAGTATCCCGTATTTAATGGTCTTATCTAGTACTCCCGCGTTAATTTCATTTTTAAGCAAATAATCTTGTGCTCCTTTTGCTACAATTTCCAAGGATAGCGCGCGGTTATCCATACCAGATAGCACGATAATCGTTGCCTCATCAAAAATTGATTGAATACGATCATAC
>JBEGMB010000137.1:0-7293 GCA_041183245.1 Bacteroidota bacterium | reverse complement strand
GTTTTTATTATTGTACAAGGGAGCGGTTCTCACCTTTACCCGATGCTTGGCAATGCATTCCTTTATGGAAATGCAGAAAATCCAAACGGCATCTTTATGTTGTGTGATGATCCCTTTTCCAATGAAACCCTAATACAAAAAAATAGAAATACACACATGATTCGAACAAGAACAGACGCAGGAACAATCGAAGCGAGAACCAAAGACTACAATCGACTGAACAAGGCCTTATCAACGGGCGCCCAAATTCTATCAACCGATTACTATCAACCGGATCCTAAAATTGGGTCTTTTGTCATCCCATTTGTGGGATTTATCAAATAATTAAGGCCTAATTCTAGTGAGTTTTCGATTGTCTACAAATCCTGCCTGAGCATACAACGCGCTGTAATAATTCAAGCTAGTATTTTGATTGTTGAACATTTGTTGGATACGAGTATTCAACAATTGCTTTTTCATCGCTACAGGATCAGCAGGAGGCGTTTTTGATTTTTTCGGTTGGGTGTTTATTTGAATCATATATACGCCATTTCGACCTTTCAGGGGAGCGGAAGTTTGTCCTGGCTTAAGCTTGCCACTAAATAAGTAGCCCCATAGCTCAGGTTCTCCCATCAAATTTCCACCATTTGCAAAGCTAATTTCCAACGTGTCTGCTTTCACCTTGTTGGCTTTTGTATAACTTGCAAGGTCTTTGAATCTGGACATCTCAGCTATCAATTTTGCCGCTTTTTTATCGTCGATTAACTTCTGACGCATGGCCATTTTTACTTCCCCAAACGTTGGAATACCCTTGGCTTTGGTCCATCCTTTTAAAGCAATTAAAAAACGATTTTTATCCCGTACCGGAATAGCAATCAAGTCTCCTGAGGCAACTTCTTCGTCGAAGGCAAACTCCAGAATTTTCTGTTCTGCCATGGAAGAAATCATCATTTGATTGGTCAATGATGGGAAATTATCCTTTAGAATCATTTTTTGAGGGAGCAACCCTTTAGCTTTAACTTCCGCTTCAAAGGCAGCAATTTTACGATTCACATCCGATGCTTTAATGGCACCTAGCTTATTGTTTAGCTGCGTCAAAAAGCTTGACGTTTTTCCTTCAATTTCGGACTCTGAAAGTTCCGAAGGCTTACATACCTTACTAACGGTATTGAGGCGTGGATGAACAATACTATCTTTTGTCATCACCTGTACGATATGAATATTGTTTTTCAACTTGAAGAGGCCTACGGTTCCAATCGGTGCAGAAATACAATAGGAGGTAAATGCCTCACCCATGTTTCGATTAATAACGTTATCAATTTTTCCACCGTTCATTTTCGTGAATAAGTCGTCACTGTGTTTATTCACTAATTCAGAAAATTTAGACGTATCCTTCATTGCCATAGCATACAAACTATCTGCAAGCCTTCTCTTTTTCATGACGGCATATGGGTCCTTTTTTGCCGTACTATCCGCAATAGCACCTCCCAAGTCAATACGGATGTGGCGAGCCCCTATGAAACTTGGTGCGAAGCCTTTGACCTTGGCTAAAACAACGGTATCTCCATCCGGACCTCCAGGCAACGTGTATTGTACGATGGAATCTATTTTAGTAAACTCCTTTTCATAGCCCCCAGCTGGATAAATCCGTTTACTTGGCGGAGCAGTATTGCCGTACCCGGAATAAAATCGCTTGTTATCACTTTCTTTTAGTATAAATGCCGAGTCATTGGTAGCTTTTTTGAATTTGCTACGCAAAGAGGCAATTGTTTTATTAAAAGCAAGGGAATCCTGTTTTGAAGGGATTATTTTGTCCTCAACTAAGTAAACTTCACGGGTACTTTCATGATTAAAGTAGGCGCCGTCCTGCTTGTGTTCCTCATAGTATTTTTCCAACTCTTCGTTGCTAACTTTAACCTCCCCATCATTCACTTCAGAATATTTTTTAACCACCATGGTAATGCTCTTCGTATCATCCATAGCAGCGGTTTCCATATCTAATTCTAACTTGGTAATGTATTGACCGGCCTTTAAAATATTGAGGTATTTGTCTCTTTTTCGCTGGTTAGCAATGTCTTGTAATTCGTTTCCTTTTTTCTTGCGAATTTGTTTCAATTCCGCCTTAATTTTGTCTCGACCTGATTTAATGGATGTCGGCGTTACCGTTCCCGAAAGGCTGTCGGTAAAATAAGCCTTATTGTTGTCATTGATTTCAAATCCATTTGTAGCCAATAAATAGGCATCAATTTCTTCATCGCTTACCGAAATTTCCAATTGATGGTATTCTTCATCCATCAAAAGAGAGTCAGCAAGGTAGCCAAAAGCCTGATCCTCACAGCTTCTGAGGTCTTCGTCCGTCAAGGATGGAAGGCTGTCCGTTGGGACACCCGTTTGTTGCTCTAATTGACGTTTTTTCATCATTACCGTATTGTACTTCACAATCTCACAGAGTTGATTGTATCGGTTCACATCAATTTTACTCCCGTGCATCAATCCCACACCGTACTTGCCTTCACCGGTATTGAAAATACTCTTATAATTTTCTAGAATAAAAGCCAACATGGCAAGTCCTATCAAGCCAACAATCAACCAAGATTTATCCCTAATTTTATTTATAATCCCCATTTTCTCTAAAAATTTAAAGTGCGAATTTACAAATTACTAAGGACTATTAAAACTATATCTTGAAACTTATCTACCTCCCCCTTTCTCGGGTTCGATTGGACTGGATGGTTTTTGCTGAACAGGAGTTACGGCAGGCGCCGTTTTTACCGGTTTAACTTGGTTATTAACAGCTGGGGTGGTGGTTTTTTCTGGCGCAGCTGAACTCTTTGTAGTCGTCGGTTTTTCGACTACAGGAGCAGGAGGTGGAGCAACGGGCTTCTCGGTTTTTGCCGGGTTAGGGGCAACAGGCTTTTCGACTTTAGGAGCAGGAGGCGGAGAAACAGGTTTCTCTTGTTTAGAAGGGGAGGGTGTTACAGGTTTTTCTTCCTTCGGTAGGGATGGTTTTTGCGGGCTGTTTTGGTTTTGTCCATTTCCCGGGGTGGAAGGAGGATTACCTCCATTATTTGGGTTAATCGAAGGATTTTGACCGTTATTGGTATAGGTAATGACAAACGTACCTTGTTGCGATCCACAGCCATTATCCAACTGAACGTTAAAGGTATTTACACCTCCTTGCAAGACAACCGGAAGGGTTATCATATTACCCGCGAGTCCTAATCCCGTTAGGCCTCCTCCATTTTGGCTCAAGCCAACTTGACTTACATTCGTAATATTCTGAACACTGAAGGTAATTACGTAAGTTGGATTCGTGACGGTGACATTGTTGGAAGATGGGTTAATCAATACAAAGGTTGGTGCTTTACACCTCGTTACAGTATAGGTTTTACTATCAGATCCACACGCATTTGTGGCGGTAATTACGAAGGTGTTAAGGCCATCCGATAAATTGACAGTAGCATTTACATTTCCATTAGACCAATTGATAGCGTTGATTACGTTCCCATTTTTAGTCGCTTGTACGACTGTGTTAGCATCGTATCCGTTGATACCTACCGATAAATCAATAGTACTTCCCGTGGTATTCCCTCCAGAGGCAACGCTCCCTTGAATAGTGATTTCAGGGCTTACGCAATTGGCAAATTGAACGGTAGTGTTTTCGGAATCATTTCCACAGTTATTATAAGCCGTAGCATAGAAAACATTAGCCCCCATAGTTAAGGTGACATTGGCCGTAAGTACGCCATTGACAAACGTAAAAGGAGTATTGGCGCCGTTAAAGGTCAAGGAAACTCCTTCGACATCCGTTACATTCGTGATTGTAGCTTGATAAATATAACTTCCATCGCTTGCAATGAGGGCGGAAGTTACCACGATGGTAGGTGCCTCACAATGGTCGTAGATCACAGTGGCAGTTTCGGTGTCATTTCCACAGGCGTTTTGAGCCGAAACGCTAATGGTATTGCTTCCATTCGCCAAATTTAAATTTGCCGTTAATACGCCATTGCTGTAATTGTATCCTTGTATCGATGAACCGTTCAGCGCAAGTGACATTCCTTGTTGGTTAGGCATATTGGAAACATTCGCTGTGAACGTGTATAGTCCCTGTGTTACCGATTGATTAGGATTGGCAATACTAACCTGTGGGGCCACACAATTCTGATAGTTAATCAAAAGTTCCGAACGGTCCGAACCACACGTATTTTGTACATTCAATACAATGGTATTAGCCCCCGCTTGCAGCGTTAATGGAACGGAAAGTTGTGTGCCATTCATGGTGTAATTCGTAACCGGAATTCCATTGAGCGTAAGGCTAACTTGTTGGCTTGTTGCCCCATTAACTTGAGCATTCAATGTAAACAGTGCGGTATTTACAGTGCTGTTGTTTTGATGTTGGATGCTCAGAACTGGCGGGGTACATGGGGTGTAAATTACCTGTATGGATTTGGTATCTGTACCACAAGCGTTGGTGGCTGATAACATGAGGTTGTTCATTCCATTTTGTAAAGTTACGTTGGCTGATACAAGCCCATTGTTTAAGGAGGCTGGAGTTAATTGACCGTTAACCATGAAGGCTAGTCCCTGAACGGAATTGATTCCTTGCACCGTAGCATTAAACGTATAATTAGCTTGGTTCGTAGTTTGTCCGCTTGGCGAGGCAAGGATTACAGAAGGTGAGCTACAAGTGCTCAATATTACTGTTGTAATCTGTTGGTCGACTCCACAACCATTGTTGCCATGCAGTAGAAAAGTGTTTGTCCCATTGGCCAAGGTTACTTGTGCCGATAAAGCATTGTTCGTTAATTGGAAATTATTTACCATTCCCCCATTATGGGTCAACGTTAGTTGATTAGATGCCCCAATATTATTGACCGTAGCTTGAAAGGTAAATTGAGTATTACTAACCGTGGACCCAGGTGTTGCGGGCTGAGTAATTAAAAGGGTCGGAGCCTTGCATGGCGTAAATTCGATGGTTTTAGCTTTAAAATCCGTTCCGCAAGCATTGGTCGCAGACAGACTCAACGAATTTGTACCCGCTTGTAGCGTGAGGCTTGCTGTTACGTTACCATTGTTAAAGGTAAAGGGAACGCCAATACCATTTAGCAACAAGGACAATTGGTTCGCATTCGTAACATTTTGAATCGTGGCCGAAACGGTGAGGTTTTCTGAAGTCACCGTAGAAGGAATTGACCCGCCGGTCAGGCCAATTATCGGCGCGATACAATTGTTGTAGGTGATAGTGAACGTGGCCACATCTTTACCACAGTCGTTCGTTGCGGTGATTTGAAAAACGTTATTACCTGGCGTTAGGGTTGCGCTTGCGCTTACCGTTCCATTGCTTAAGGTAAACGGAATAATCGTTCCGTTTTGAAGCAATACAATCTGACTGGCTTGGGTGCAGTTCAGGGCTTGGAAGGCAACCTGAGCTTGTCCTGTATTGGTCGTACTAATCATGGTGGTAGGGCTCAAAATTACCAGGGATGGCACCAGGCATTGCTTCAAGGTGATGGTGAAGGACTCGGAATCACTTCCACATTCATTTTTTGCCGTAATCACTAAATTATTTACTCCCGCATTTAAGATAACGGAGGCGTTTAATACTCCGTTCGAAAACGAAAAAGGCTTATTGGATCCGTTGACGTTGAGTGTTAATTGACTTGGGTTTTGAACGTTCGAGACTAGGCTTTGAAGTTGGTAGACGTTTTGGTTTACGCTAATACCACTCGCGGCGGGTTGAAGGAGGCTGATTTCAGGAACCAAGCAGTTGTTGAAGGTAACGGTTTGTGTTTGAATTTGAGTTCCACAGCCATTGGTAACCGTTAGTTTAAATGTATTTACACCGTTGCTAAGGGTAGTGACCGCATTAATGGTATTGGAAAGCAAGGTGAATGGTATAGCGTTCCCGTTTTGGGTAAGGGTGACCTCTTGTGGCGATAGGATGTTAGTGCATGTTGCGGTAAACAGATAGCCCGCTTGGGTTTGAACCCCATTATTTGGTATGAGGGTAGCGGTAGGTGGTTTACAGTTGTCATACTGTATGGAAACGGTTTCAATATCCACCCCACATGCATTATTTGCCGTTAAGGTAATAAGGTTAACCCCCGGTATCAACTGGAATGCATATTCAACCAAGCCATTGGAGGAGTTGAATGTATAATTATTGACCAATACATTATTGACCATTAAAGATAAGGTGTTTTGGTTTTTCGTTTTGAACCGAACTACCGCGTTGGATTTACTGACCGTTGTTTGACTCGAAACAGGGCTCTCTAAGGTCACTACGGGCGGTTGACATTGTTGAAAATTGAAGCTAACAAAAACCGACTCTGAACCACAGTCATTGCTCCCGTTCACGGTAATGGTGTTATTCCCAGCAACAAGCGTAGTGGGTATTTCTAACAATTCATTCGTCCAACTAAAGTTGTTTAATGTCGTTCCGTTAAGTAAAACTGAAAATTCATTTTTGGCTTTAAAGCCTTGTGTTTTAATAACGATTTTTTGGCTGGCGACGTTAACCGTGGTTCCACTCGTTGTGGGAGCTACCAATGCCAGGGTTGGTGTCACACAATCATTGTAGACTACTTCCGCTGCTTGATAGTCCGTTCCACAACCATTTATTGCTTCAACTTTAAGAATATTCTTACCCGGAAGTAGTGCAACCGTGGCCTGTAGGGTATTGTTGCTCGGGTTAAAAGTAAAGGCGTAAGTTTTGGCTCCGTTTACCCATAAGCTAATATTGTTAAGGGTGGTATTTTGAATTAAAGCACTAACCGTAAGGTTTTTCTGTTGCACCGTGGTGATGGTTCCTCCTTGCGGGCTTGTAAGCACCACTTTTGGCATTTTACAATCGTTGTAGGTAATCTGCACCGTTTCGGTAGCCGTCCCACAGTCATTTCTTACCACGAGGGTAAAGGTATTTAGGCCCGGTTTTAAGACCACTGGCGCCTTAACATTCTTTGTTAGGTTGCTCAATTGAAAGGGCACATTCATTCCATTTTGGTCTGTCAATGTAACTTGGGAGGCATCCCCAATTTGGGTTGTCCCAAACGTCAGGGTATAACTGCTGTTTAGGACTGTTTCTTGCCGATTGGCAATGGAAATCGTAGGGGCGATGCAATTACTGCTGAAGTTGTTAATGTTATTGATGCTATTGGTATTGGGTTGATCAACTTTCGTATCCTCCTCTCGGGTTCTGAACCGAAACTGAAGAAAAGCAGAGGTGTAGTGATACCAATCGTTTCGGGATCTTGGCGTAGCAGATACCACTCCATCCCATGTGTCGGCCCCGGTGAAAGTAGTTTTGTGTTCAAT
>JBEGMB010000136.1:0-4055 GCA_041183245.1 Bacteroidota bacterium | reverse complement strand
GGTATAAACTGTGGGTAGAAAAATCGGTTTTTTATATGCCTTGGCTAAGGCCTCCAAGACATATTTTTTAGCGCGCTTTGATGGAATAACAAGCACATAACTTGCACTGTCAGCGTGAAGTTTTACCAATTCTGTAGCGCATTGTTGAATAAAAGTTTTCATATTAAATCAGTAGATATGGCCAATAAAAATTAATGTACAACCAGGAACGAGACAAATCCAAATGCATAACGGTCCTTTCCGTACAATACGGTTTACTCATTCAAGGAGAATATTATTGAAAAAGCGACGCGGCCGGTCCGAGTTCATGAATTTATTTCCTCCGGAGCAGCTTGCAACTAAAACATAGGTTTCATTTATTAATATTCTTGTCCATTTTAATCCTTCAGGATAAGCATCACTTAACCCTTGAGTAAATTCAGTACCGTCATCTAACACTCCGAAAACATAGGGGCTTTGGGGTGGGCTTGCGATTAGAATTTCAGAATACTCCAATAATGAAAGGCTTGTGTCGCGTTCAAAATACCTAACCTCATAGGTGTTGCCTTGCCCCAATTCTTTATACGTTAAAATCGTTTCGGCTTCTGTTTCGCTTTGTGTTTCTCTGGGACGACCAGGCATAGAAAACTTAATCCACGAGTTTCTTAGTTCGCGAGAAAACTCATATGAACGCATTGATTTTATTTTTTGTTCCGAGGCAGAAGGGGTATCCCCTTTAGTCAGTTGAATTGGCCTTAATTTATATCCTTTTTCGCGCAAAAGACTTAACAAACCCTTCTCTCCATATAAGTGCCCTGCGCCAACAGCAAAAAATACAGGGCCATCCAAACAGTAACGCGCTATATTTGCCGCGATGGCGATATTTCTGTTTTCAATAAGCTTAATGTAGGCTTCTTTATTGCCCGATAAACCGCCTTTAATCAGGCGATCAATAAGGTCTATTCGGCCGTCTAGGTAAAGTTCATGCAATACTTGTTTATCAGAAAGGGCTAAAGAAATACTGTTTTCCTTTTCAATATAAGGTATTTCTTCAATCGCTTTTGTTTGTTGAGCGATAGATTCTAAGGCAATTATTTCTTTATTAAGAAGTTCCGCTTTTTCTTGAAACCACGCATCCATAAACTGAGGCATTCCATCTTCATTCCCATAATAAGTAACGGTCGGGTCTTCATTAGAGGTGTACAATTTACCGCGTTTATCAAGTAAAAGTAAGGACCTGTTAGGTATCGGGTCCTTATCCATGAATAAATCAAATACATTTACTTCAACCGCAAGTTTTTTGGAACTTAAAAACGACTCATAAACGGAATCGGGAAATTCAAAAAGTCTTTTATCATTTGAGTGTAGCGTACCAAACAAATATGAAATCCCATTTGGTGAACTAATTTCCCACAATAAATTCCCCTTCACATTATAGGATTGTGAACAAAGGGTTAGGCTTATTCCTAAAATAAGCAGGGTGTGGAAATACTTCATTGGTTAATTTATCAAATTATAAATGTGATTGATCGCAAACGCATAGGGGAAAAATGCCAAGGAAGGTGCCGGATTTGTAACGATTAGTTTGCCCTTATATCCTTTGAATATGCATCCATGAGTCGATTCTGCTCCCATCGCAAAAGCAGCATTAATAGTTAACGCATTATAGGCCTCTTCAGGCGTTAACTTCATTTTTATACATGCTAAAGACCACACAAAAAACAAATTTGACGTAGGCGATGACCCTGGATTAAAGTCACTGGCCAAGGCAATAGGAATCCCCTCATTAATTAAATCCCTCGCGGGGGAAAATGGGATATTTAAATAGAATGAACATGCTGGAAGTAATGTTGCGATGGTTTTTCCTGATTTCAAAGCAACGATATCTTTTGGGTCTAACACTTCCAAGTGATCTACAGTTATTGCATTATTTTTAACCGCCTCTTCAATCCCCCCAATAGCAGTGAATTGATTCACATGAACTTTTAACTTCAAGTCCGAACCTTGAATCGCTTGAGCAATTAATTCAATATCAACCGCATCAAAATAGCCGGTTTCACAAAATAGATCGATATAATCTGCAAGACCTTCCGATATTACGTTTGGAATCCACTGATTCACTACCGCTTGTATAAAACCCTGTTTGTTTGATTTATACTCCTCGGGGAGGGCATGGGCAGCTAAAAACGTGGTTTTAATGGGGATATCAAGATGTGCTTTGATTCGTTTAATCACCCGCAACATCTTCAATTCATCGGATAGCGTGAGTCCATAACCGCTTTTAATCTCTAGCGCTCCTGTTCCGCCAGCAACTAAAACTTGAACCCTCGGAAGGGAAATCTCAAACAGTTCATCTTCAGAAAGTGCTTGCACGTGTCGCGCACTATTCAATATCCCCCCACCCTTTGCTGCAATTTCTTGATAACTTAACCCTTTAATTTTATCCACAAATTCTGTCTCCCTCGGCCTAGCAAATACGGCATGCGTATGAGAATCACAAAATGCGGGTAATACAAAACGGCCCGACATATCAATTAGGTCATGGGCATGATATAACGCTTTGTCAAAAGAATCCATATTTCCAAAATCAATCACTGTGTTATCCTCTATGACCAAAAATGCATTAGGTATTGAGGGGACGTTTTGAAATTCAATTCCTGTGAGGGGAGTTAAGGATGGAGGTCTAACCTGAACCAATTCCTTAATATTTATATACACCTGTTTTATCATCACAATCAAAGGTAATATTAATAGCCCAAGCGTAGGATAACCCGTTAGAAAATACCGTTAAAAAAGCAATTAATGCAGATGAATGAGCGAGGGGAAGGCAACAACGAAATCAACACGAAGATAAGAACAAGGTTTTTGAAGCCGTTATGTCTGGCTCCAGTTGTTCAGACTGGTTTTTAGTACACCCAACGGTTCAGTTCTCGAACTCTTTTCACAACAACCTAATAGAACTCAACGGTCTCAAAGATTCATTAATTAATGAGGGTTTAATAGATTTTAATGCTTTTACCAAGGTTTTCCAAGTGAAACAACAAGTTAATGTCTACAAGTAAGGAATCAAACTATAATAGATTAAAATAGAATGGCAAATACAACTGGAAATAAATATGGAGGAAGAACGAAAGGAACTCCTAACAGATTAACGAAAGAACTTAGAACAGTTCTCAAAGATGTGGTTTATCGAGAACTAGAATCGATTGAATTGAGACTTGATGAATTAGAACCAAAAGAAAGAATTGAGTTAACTATAAAACTTATGCCCTATGTCTTTCCTAAACTTCAAACAATATCTCATAATACAAATGAGCCGTTGGATTGGGGGTTTGATTGATTATATTAGCAGAATGAAACAGTTCAACTTAACGCTTTGTTTATCATATCTCGTGCTACCTCTGCTATTCTCTTGTTCAAAACCGATAGATTGTTCAGTTGAAGATTGTCAAGGGGAGTATTATAATGGCCTAGGTAAATTCGCTCCTATGTGTGATGAAATAGACGCAATTTTATTCCAGAGCCGTTATAAGGATGGCGCTGGATGGGTCAAAGAAATTATTGAGTCAAGTGAGGTAAATGTTATGTATTATAATTATAAGCCATACACTGGAAAAGTAAAAAAATGCTATAGAAACGGTAGAGTAAATTCAATAACAACTTTTAAAAATGGGATTCACGATGGGGTGGCTATGTGGTATCACGAAAATGGACTTTTAAGAAGTAAAATGACCTATAAAAATGGTTTTTTAGTAGGCGAAAGAAACGATTATTACAGAAATGGAATGATAAAAGAAAAAGGGATTTATTGGAATGATATGGTTTACAGTAAGTGGTGCCTTTACGATGAGAACGGTCACTTAATAAAAGTATCTATTCATAAAGGTGAAAGGTATTATATAGTAGAACAAATTAAGTGTTGGTGTGAATGTGACTGAAAGTATTTTCACAACTATCTATTTCTCCTTTCCTAAAAAATCAGCATAACCATTCCATCCCTTGTCTTTGTAAACTCTATTTGGATTACTTGGAATATTGTTGGGTTTTTCTGATGATTTACGGTATTTCATCCATTC
>JBEGMB010000135.1:0-7714 GCA_041183245.1 Bacteroidota bacterium | reverse complement strand
TGGATAGTGAGACTGATGGAGCCTGCGAACGGTTTAAGTTATCTGTCATGTTAGTTAGATTCAGATGCTATAAATAATCGGGAGCAATTGCTTGGGTTGAAGAGCGATTTGGCATAGTCCTGTAAATGACTTGCTTCGATGGCATTGTAAATTGCTTCTTCTTCGTTAATTCCATTCGCATCTCCCAATAATTCGAATAACGAAAGATTCATTGCTCGGTTTAATAGTCCCTGCTCTTGAAATGCTTTCGATGTCTTTCCTTTCATGCGAAGCCTGTTTAAGTCAGGGGTGGAAATCAAGGTGTTTTTGAACGTTTCAAGTACCTCCCATAATGCTTTGTCCAAGTCCTCAAAGGTTTTTCCAGGCATGAGTTTTCCAGAAACAATAAATAAGCCCTCATCGAGTGATCCCAATATGTAGGCATTGATTTCATGCACCAATGCTTTGTCTTTTTTAAGGCTCAAATACAGCTTACCTGATTTGTCTTTTCCTACTTCATCAGAGAGTAAGTCGGCAATGTAATATCCTTCAGATTTACGTTCCGACATTTTAAAGGCGTAATAAAATGCAGAAGCGGGCACGTTTCGTTTGAGTGTTAGTGTTCGGTATTCGGTCTGAATTGGTTCTCGCTGTAGAATTCTCGCTCCTTTGTTTTTTCCGGGAATGGCGCCATACCATTTTGAAACTAAATCCTCTATTTGATTGTTTTCATAGTTCCCAGCAATGGTCAATATGGCATTACCCGGATGATAATGCTTGCCAAAAAAGGACCGAACGTCATCCATCGTTGCTTGTTCAATGTGACTAATTTCTTTTCCTATAGTGGCCCATTGGTAGGGGTGAACTTGATAAGCAAGGGGGCGTAATTCTAGCCATACGTCACCATAGGGTTGATTCAAGTAGCGTTGTTTAAATTCTTCAATGACCACGCTGCGCTGCACCTCTAAACTTTTATCAGAAAAGGCTAGCGATAACATGCGATCGCTTTCCAGCCACAAGGCTGTTTCAATGTTTTGAGATGGAAGTACATCGTAATAATTGGTGATGTCGTTGCTGGTAAATGCGTTGCTTTCTCCTCCAGCACGCTGCAAGGGCGCATCAAAATCCGGAATGTTAATTGACCCGCCAAACATCAAATGTTCGAATAAGTGGGCAAATCCGGTATGGTTTGGGTCTTCATCTCGCGCGCCCACATCATAAAGTGTATTCACCACCGCCATGGGCGTAGTCTTGTCTTGATGAAATATCACTTTCAGACCATTGGGTAAAGTGAAGCGATGAAAGTTTATCATATCTTAAAAATTCAAATTTTTTAATTGTGAAGCTAGTTCGTTGAATTCAGTGATTAGCTCCTTTACAACGTCACCCGCCGGTTTCATAACACGCATCATGGCAGAAACTTGTCCTACCTCTAATTCACCAGCAACTAAATCGCCTTCAAACATGCCTTTTTTTGCACGTCCCCTTCCAAGGTGCGCGGCTAATTCTTCTGCGCTTCCCTTTCGTTCGTATATGCTCTGTAGCTCTTGGTAGAACGGATTGTTAAGTAAACGCACCGGGGTGATTTCTTTGAGGGTAAGTTTGGTGTCACCTTCTTCTGCCTGAAGAATTCGTTCCTTGAATGCGATGTGAGCACTCGACTCCGGCGTAGCAATAAAGCGGCTACCCACTTGAACACCATCTGCCCCCAAAATCATAGCGGCTAACATGGCCTTACCACTTCCGATTCCACCCGCTGCTATCACTGGGATTTCAACGGCTTCAGCAACAGAGGGGATTAAACATAAAGTTGTGGTTTCTTCTCTTCCGTTGTGTCCACCCGCCTCAAATCCTTCGGCAACTATGGCGTCTACACCTGCTTCCTGCGCTTTCAGTGCAAATTTCTTGGAGGATACCACGTGAACTACGGTAATTCCTGCTGCTTTTAATCGCGCCGTATGGGCTTTGGGATTTCCAGCAGAGGTAAATACGATGGGAACCTTCAGTTCAATAACAGTAGTTAAATGTTCTTCTATGTTTGGATACAAGAGTGGAATGTTGACTCCAAAGGGTTTGTCTGTTGCGGCTTGACATTTCAAGATTTGTTCTCTTAGTATTTCGGGATACATTGATCCAGAACCAATCAATCCAAGTCCACCTGCATTGGAAACAGCAGACGCTAATTCCCATCCGGAGCACCATATCATACCGCCTTGAATGAGGGGATATTTTATCTTAAAAAGTTCTGTAATTCGATTCATGAATATTGGGATGAAAGCGAAGTAAAATTACAAAAAAGCACGCTGCCCACCGTTTACTTTTTTTCACCTAAATAAAATCCGTATTTTTAGAGCGATGAAGTGTTGGGTTTTATTTCTAGGATTGCTTTATTTAGCCGTTGGAGCTCATGCACAGGCACCTCAAGGGAGTTTTCAATCCATGGCTGCGTTAAATTCCATTCAGTTTTTTGAGAACAAAGGACAATGGCCGTCGGATGTCTTGTTTAAAGGCGAAAAGGAAGGCGGGAAACTATGGGTCATGAAGAATAAAATGATCTTTCATCAACAAGATTTAAGTGCCATGTCGCACGCCCACGATCGAGGTGAGAAACAAAAAAATCAAACCATTCGAGAACATGTGGTGCACGCATCGTTTGTTAATTCACTTCCATTTAACACTTTGGAGAAATCGGGGGCCACTTCGTTTTATCACAATTATTTTCTTGGAAAAGATTCAACGAAATGGGCTGAAGAAGTGCACGGTTATGATCACCTAGTAAGGCATCAATTGTATCCGGGTATTGACTTAACGTTCAATGCAACAGGTGTTAATCAAGAATACGGGTTTGTGGTTTCACCCGGTGCAGATCCTTCTCAAATCCGTATACAATATGCGGGACACCGTAAACTCAGCGTGGATAGAAATGGGAATTTAGTAATTGAAACTCCCTTAGGTCAAATTAAACAAGAGCAATTAGCTGCTTTTCAGGATATCAATGGGATAAGAACATGGGTGAATTGCAAATTTATCGTGGAAGGCGATGAGGTAGTTTTTCGCTTGGGATCCTATAATGAGTCGGTTCCTTTAGTCATTGACCCGGTGTTAGTTTTTGCCACGTATAATGGGGCGTTTTCGGATAATTTTGGAATGACGGCTACTTATGGACAAAGTGGAGCGGCGTATTCAGCGGGGATGGTTTATGGGAACAATTTCCCCATGCCAAACGGATCTTCCTATGACCCTACTGGTAATTTTGTCGCCATTGGAGGGAATTACGGAGTAACGGATGTATTTATTACTAAATATAATCCAACAGGAACAGCCATGCTTTGGGCTACCTTTTTAGGAGGGGGAGATATGGTACAAGGAACCGAAACTGCGCATAGTTTGATCTGTGATTCGGTGGATAATATTTACATTTTTGGTGCAACGTCAAGTATTGATTTCCCAACCACCAACGGAGCCTTTCAGGCGGCTCACGCCGGGGGCCTTGCGAATGCAAATTTCTTATTTAATGGGGTGTATTTTCTTAATCAAGGAACGGATTTATTCGTTTCCAAACTCAGCGCGAACGGACAGAACCTATTGGCATCTACCTATGTGGGTGGTACTGGGAACGATGGAGTGAATTATAAAATCACCTCCCTTCCATATAATGGTGCATTTTTGTATGATTCCTTGACAACCAATTATGGCGATCAGTTCCGCGGTGAAATCATGCTGGATCAAGCAGGGAATGTGTTAATCGCCTCTTGCACTCGGTCAACGAATTTTCCAACTGTGAACCCATTTCAAGCCGCTAATGCCGGTGGACAAGATGGGGTGCTATTTAGATTGAATCCTTCGTTTAATGCCTTGCAGTTTTCATCTTACTATGGCGGCAGTCAGAACGATGCGTGTTATTCGGTGAAAGTGGATACGCTGAATAATATATTTTCCTGCGGTGGTACATCATCTGCGAATTTAACGGGTACCGTTGGCGGTCTTATGGGGGCTTATCAAGGAGGGAAATCGGATGGCTTTGTAATTAGATTAAACCCGGGAGGAACGGCAATCACAGCGGGCACCTACTTAGGCAGGAATGATTATGACCAAGCATTTTTTGTAGAAGTGGATCGAAACAATAATGTGTTTGTGTTGGGGCAATCGGTTGGAGGGATTTTCCCAACGTGGAATGCACCATACAACAACCCGAACTCAAGCCAGTTTGTAATCAAGCTATCTAATAACCTGTCCACCAATCAGGCGAGTGCAACCGTTGGTAATGGGAGTAGCCAGATTAATATTTCGCCTTCCGCTTTTCTAGTAGATATTTGTGGAAACATATACATTTCAGGTTGGGGAGCTAACATCTTGCAAAATGTTCCGATTTCTGGAATGCCCATTTCAGGGAATGCCTATCAGCCAAATACCACAGGATTCGATTTCTATTTGATGGTGATAGAACATGATTTTTTAAGTTTGCTTTATGCGACGTATATGGGGGGGAATATCTCTACAGAACATGTGGATGGAGGAACGAGTCGTTTCGATAAAAACGGGGTGGTATATCAATCCGTTTGTGGAGGTTGTGGTGGACACAGTGACTTTCCAATTACGCCAGGAGCATATTCCAGTGTAAATAACAGTGCCAATTGCAACAACCTGTTATTTAAGTTTGATTTCGAATTAATTCCTTCCGCCCAATTTATTGCCAATCAGACCATTGGATGCGAGGATTTTCAAGTAACGTTCAATAATTTTTCTTCACAGAATGACGATTATTTGTGGGATTTCGGTAACAACAATACCAGCTCAACGGTGTTTAATCCAACCGTTACCTATACGAATCCAGGGCAATATCAGGTGTATTTGTATGTGACAGATAGTATTTGTAACCTGACAGATACGGCTGAAATCACCATTACAGTATTGGATTCCATTAATTTCTCGCTGTTTGATACCCTTGCGCTGTGTTCGAATACCCCTTATGTGTTATCTATTAATACCAACGGAGCAGCTAATGAATACCTGTGGGGTACTAATTCCATGTTTAATCCCCCCCTTATTCCAACAATTAACGATTCAACCTTGTTGATTTCAAATAACAATCCGGGTTGGTATTATGTATCCGCTGCGAATGGGTATTGCTCCAAAATGGATAGTGTGTTTGTTCAATTTGATGTACCTGTGATTGCGAATTACCAGCCCAGTCCTGAAAGTGGCTGCAGTCCTGTGACCGTTGATTTCAATAATTCTTCCACGGTTACCACGAATTTCTATTGGAATTTCGGCAATGGCGTAATCGACTCTTTAACCTTTGAACCTCAAGTAACCTACACGGTTCCGGGTCAATACTTCACCGAATTGGTGATTTACGATTCGGTTTGTAATGCATCGGATACCGCCACGGTTACCATTACCGTTTATCCTTCCGTGAGTTTTGCCTTGCCAAATGCGATGTATTTGTGCGTTGATTCTTCCATTGTATTGTCTCCAAGTACCTTGGTGGGTAGTCCGAATTATTTTGTTTGGTCAAGTAATAATCAGTTTACTGATACCTTGAATATTCCTGTCCAAGATCCGTCATTGGAAGTCTTGGTTCCAACCACAGAAACGTATTATTTGACTGCAGGAAACGGAAATTGTTCGTACACAGATTCGATCAGTATTACCGTGTTTTCTGAATCAATCAGTATCAGTGGACCTAATTCAATCTGTTTGAACAGCCCAACTTTGTATACGGCAATCAATAACTCCCCGGAAGTATTTAGTTATGTGTGGAGTCCCGCGGCAATCATTCAAGGTGCAACGAATCAAGCGAGTGCTACTATCTTACCTCAAGCCACGCAATATCTCTATGTAGAGGCTACCAGCTCGAACGGATGTGTAGTAGAAGATTCTGTATATGTCAGCGTATCGTACATAAATCCAGCCTTGGTACAAGCCAGCGCTACGCCACCCTTAGTGACTCCAGGATCAACGATTTCGTTAACCGGTGCTCCTTCGGGTTATCCAATTTATCAATGGGTGCCGGCTGCTCCGGTACTCAATCCGAATGCACAAAATACGCAAGCTACGGTGGATGAAACCACAGTCTTTACCCTCTATGTTTCAGACGGTGTTTGTACGGTGAGCGATACGACTGAAGTGAAGGTCTACGAGATTATTTGTGATGGACCGTATGTCTACGTTCCTAATGCATTTTCTCCAAACAATGATGGAAATAACGACGTATTGTATGTGCGTGGTCTATTTGTAGAAAAAATGATCTTTCGGGTGTTTGACCGCTGGGGAGAACTTGTGTTTGAATCAACGGATGTGAATTTTGGATGGGATGGAATCTATCAGGGAAGAAAACTCGATCCGGATGTCTATGACTACTACCTACAAGTTACCTGTTACGGGGGCTTAGAAAATATAATCAAAGGGAATGTAACATTAATGAAATAATCAATGAAAAAAATTATTACCTCCAAATCAGAAAAGTTCTTAGAACAATACCTCAACAATGCGAGTCCAACCGGCTTTGAATCGCCCGGACAAAAACTATGGATGGATTATATGCGTCCGTACACAGATGAATTTATTATTGATAATTACGGTTCTGTGGCAGCGGTTATTAACCCAGGAAAACCCTACAAAGTGGTGATTGAAGCGCATGCCGATGAGATTTCATGGTTCGTACATTACATTACCAGTGATGGCTTTATTTATTTGCGAAGAAACGGTGGTTCTGACCACATGATTGCGCCGTCAAAACGTGTGAATATTCATACGGATAAGGGAATTGTTCGTGCGGTATTTGGTTGGCCTGCGATACACATGCGTCATACAAAGGACGAAGCCCCAAGCATGAAAAATATCTTTTTGGATTGTGGATGTTCTACCAAGGAAGAAGTGGAAAAACTCGGCGTGCATGTAGGTTGTGTGGCTACCTTTGAAGATGAATTCATGGTACTCAATAAGAACCGTTATGTAGGTCGTGCCTTAGATAATCGGGTAGGGGGATTCATGATTGCTGAAGTAGCGCGTATGCTCAGAGAAAAAAAGGTGAGCCTCCCGTTTAGTTTGTATGTCGTGAATGCAGTACAAGAGGAGATTGGGTTACGCGGTGCAGAAATGATTGCCCATCGAATTAAGCCAGATGTTGCGTTAATTACCGATGTTTGTCATGATACCGGAACTCCAATGGTGAGTAAAATAGAAAACGGTGACCAAAAATCTGGGGAAGGACCCGTATTAACTTATGGTCCAGCGGTTCAGAATAACTTTCTACGTCAGATTATTCAGGTGGCAGAAAAAAATAAAATTCCATTTCAGCGCGCAGCGGCATCACGCTCCACAGGTACAGATACCGACGCCTTTGCCTACTCGAATGAAGGGGTGACAAGTGCGTTGATTTCCTTACCGCTGAGATATATGCACACTACGGTAGAGATGGTTCGGAAAGAAGACGTGGAATCTTGTATTGCACTCATTTTTGAAACGGTTAAATCAATAAAAGCCGGACAAGACTTTAGATATTTGAAATAAAACCAGTTATAACAAACCTAAATTTTATACTATGAATCTTAGATTATTCTTAATACTACTTACGGTCAATATCAGCATGGTGTCGTTTGCACAACCATGCAATATGATTCTTACTACATCCGTGAATAATGCCATGGGTGGTGGACCCAACGGAACAATAAATCTATCAGTGAATGGTGGAACTCCGCCGTATACATATGTGTGGAGCAATGGACAAACT
>JBEGMB010000134.1:0-8321 GCA_041183245.1 Bacteroidota bacterium | reverse complement strand
CTATTTCATCAATAAAACCATGTTGCGCATAGATTTAGCAACGCCACTCGCGCCTAAAAGCAGCATAAGTTTCACCGTAAAATGGTGGTATAACATCAATGACCGCATGGCTGTGGGTGGTCGATCAGGTTATGAGTATTTTGAAAAAGATAAAAACTATTTATACACGCTAGCTCAGTTCTTTCCGCGCATGTGTGTTTACAGCGACGTAACCGGTTGGCAAAACAAGCAGTTTCTTGGACGAGGTGAGTTTACCTTGCCTTTTGGTAATTATGACGTAAGCATCACGGTACCTTCAGATCATATCATTGCTGCTACGGGAGAACTTCAAAACGGAGCGGATGTACTTACCGCAACGCAAAGAAAACGCATGGAGCAAGCAAAAAAGGCGAACACACCCGTGCTAATTGTTACACAAGCGGAAGCAGAAGCAGCAGAAAAAGAAAAGAAATCAAACAACAAAACGTGGCGATTTAAAGCGACGAACGTTCGTGATTTCGCATTTGCAAGTTCGCGCAAATTCATTTGGGATGCGCAAAACGTAACAGTAGGCGGAAAAAACATTCTTTGCATGTCATTTTATCCAAAAGAAGGAAATCCACTTTGGGAACGATACAGCACTAAACTTGTAGCGCACACGATAAAAACCTATTCAAAGTATACCGTTGATTATCCTTACCCTGTAGCTATTTCGGTTCATTCCAAATGGATTGGAATGGAATATCCGATGATCTGTTTTAACGGAGGAAGACCAGAAGAAGACGGCACCTATTCGGAAGGCGAAAAATATGGCATGTGGGGCGTTATTATCCATGAGGTAGGTCACAACTTTTTTCCAATGATCATCAATTCCGATGAACGCCAATGGACATGGATGGATGAAGGATTAAACACCTTTGTTCAGTATTTAACGGAACAAGAATGGGAACGAGGATATCCTTCCAGAAGAGGACCAGCACACCTAATTGCAGATTACATGCGTGGAGATCAAAAATTCATTTCTCCCATCATGACTAATTCAGAATCCATTTTTCAATTCGGTAACAATGCGTATGGAAAACCGGCAACGGGATTAAACATTCTTCGCGAAACCATCATGGGTAGAGAATTATTTGATTACGCCTTTAAAACCTATTGTGAACGATGGAAATTCAAACATCCAAGCCCTGCGGACTTTTTCAGAAGCATGGAAGATGCCTCTGCAGTTGATTTAGATTGGTTTTGGAGGGGATGGTTCTATGGAACAGAACCGGTTGACATTGCCATTAAGGAAGTCAAATGGTTTCAATTAAACAGTCAAAATCCTACGCTTGAAAAAGGCTTCTTGAAAGAACAAAACGACAATAAGGACATTCACATTGGGGTTACGAGAAATGAAACCGCCATTAAAGAAACCATCAACGAGCAGGATTCGTTAATCGATGATTATTATGCTAAACGGAACATTTATTTAGTTGATGCCCTCGATAAAAAGGAATACGAAGAGTTTAAGCAGAAAACCAGCGAAAAGGATTTAGCCCTTCTCAATGCTGGAAAACATTTCTATGAAGTCCATTTTGAAAATGTGGGTGGCTTGGTAATGCCACTTATACTAAGATTCACATTTACGGATGATAGCACCGAGGTAATTCGTATACCCGTAGAAATTTGGCGCCAATACGAAGACAAGGTATCGAAGGTGTTTATTTTTGATAAAGAAGTGAAAGAGATTCGCTTGGATCCATTTCTTGAAACTGCTGATGTTGATTTGAATAACAATGCTTGGCCAACAGAAATCCAACCCTCGAGGTATCAATTATTCAAGCAAAATCAACCAAAAGAAAACCCAATGCAGCGACAAAAGCGTGTAGACGCGATTAAAAATTAGATTATAATTCACTATAAGCCAACGAAATTGATTAAATTTCGTCTACCTAACCGATGCCTAAACTACTCAAAATCATATTGTTCATTGCATGCCCCTTTGTTTTTTGGGGACAAGGTGATGATTGCCCTACAGCAACTCAAATTGATAATGTATTAAATTATTGTTCAGGTAACGGGGTTTACACAAATGTAGGGGCAACCCCTGGAACATATGGATTGCCGACGTGTTGGCCTGCGAATGCTACCGAAGATGTATGGTTTTCCTTCACAGCCCTTGGTACGGATGTACTAATTTCTGCCAGTGGTGTTGGCGGTGGCGGTACCATGTCACAACCGAGAATTGCCCTGTATGATGGAATCTGCGGGGGCTTAATGAATGAATTGAATTGCGCAAACGGCACCCCTGGCTTTGGAACTACACAAATCTACGAAGGCGCCTTAGTACCTGGAAACACCTATTACATACGCATTTCAACACCTCAAGCGAACGAAGGAAGCTTTGAACTCTGCATCAACAGCTACACACCAACAGCAAATCCTGGGGCAGATTGTGGCGGAGCAGCGTATCTATGTAATCAAAATCCCGTGAGTGTGGCAACACTTGGTGGCGGTGGTCTGAACAACGATGAACCCGAACCGGGCACTTGTCTCGACATGCCCGGACCCGATGAATCCAATTCTTCATGGTTTTATTGGACCTGTGGCACCGGTGGACCGCTCACCTTTGATATCACTCCAGTAAATCCAACCGACGACATTGACTTTATTTTCTATCAACTTAACACAAGTAATCCGTGCGGTGCAAGAACCCCTGTTCGCTGTTGCTCAAGTTCTTGCCTCAATGCAACGGGATCAACAGGAATGAGCCTAGCCGAAATAGATCAAAATGAATTCCCTGGATGTCAAGCCGGCTATAATGCATACATCCAAAGTATTACCATGACTCCTGGAACAAGTTATGCCTTATTGGTAAATAATTTCTCTGCCAACACCGGATTCACACTCACCTTCAACAACAATAACCCGAATGGCGGTACCTTCACCGGACCAAGTCCACAAATCACATCCAGTACCTTGACCATTTGCGCCGGAGATTCGGTAGTGTTTAATGGGGCTAGCTCTCAAAATTGCGCGACATACAATTGGAATTTCACCCCGAACGGTAGCCCAAGCACAGCCGCTGGAGTTGGATCACATACCGTTACCTATGCAAATGCTGGGAATTATATTGCCATTCTGAACGGCGTTGACAATACAGGTTGTCAATCCTTGGATTTTGTCAATGTCACCGTAAACCCACCGGTTCAAATAAACATCGCAGCAGTAGACACCATCTGCAGTGGCGCTAATTTCATACAAAATATCACCTCATCACCAGCGGGGGCTACCTTTAGCTATACCCCATCGGCAAACCCCAACCTAACAGGTGCAAACCCAGGTGCTGGCGGTAGCATCAATCAAATCATCAATAATGCGAGTAACAGTGCGCAAAATACAACCTATGTGGTAACTGCAAACTTAAATGGCTGTCAGGATTCTGATTCTTGCGTTCTAACTGTAACTCCTTTGGTTGAGCCAAATTTCAATGCCATGGGACCATACTGCTTAGGATTGATTCCTGCACCAATGCTTCCTACAACTTCTACGAATGCAATTCAAGGGATTTGGAACCCATTAGCCGTTAATACACAGCAACTTGGAAGCTTTAACTATATATTCAACCCTACACCCGGCCAATGTGCTGACTCTGCTTCGCTTACTGTACAAATATCAGATAACCCAGGGGTTTCCTTTAGTGCAGATAATTTATTGGGTTGTTCTCCATTACAAGGTACATTAACCACTCCTGCAGTGAATGGAGCTACCTACCTTTGGCAAATCAATGGTCAGCAAGCAGGAAATACAGCGAGTATTACATACAATTTACCGAATGTGGGCTGTTACGATGTTGAATTACAAGTGGACATTAGCGGTTGCTCAGCCTCGGCCTTACTAAGCGATTACTTGTGTGTAGAAGCAACTCCTGTGGTTGGATTTTCGTTTGTTCCCGGAGAATTTACTTCACCATCAGAATTGGTTAGTTTTAACAATGGTACACAAGGAGCAAGCTCCTATGTTTGGCTATACGGCGATGGGAACAGCAGCAATCAGCCGGAAGGAACGCATACCTATACCAATACCACAGGTGGTTATTTTGTAACACTCATTGCAAGTTCGCCCTCAGGTTGCATCGATTCACTCACCCAATTTATCGGGTATCAAGAACCCTTAATTTACTTTGTTCCAAATACCTTTACCCCAGATCAAGACCAATTCAACCAGCAATGGAAACCCATCTTTACCAGCGGGTTTAATCCGTATGATTACCACCTCAGCATATTCAATCGATGGGGAGAATTAATTTGGGAATCGTTTAATTCCGAAACGGGTTGGGATGGTGTATATGGAAAGGATTTCCAAGCACAGGAAGGAATATATACCTGGGAAATCACCTTTGCCACCAAAACGAATACCGAAAAACAACAAATTACGGGAACCCTTAACTTACTTCGCTAGTTACTTCATTTTTACGACCTTTTCCAACAAGGTTTTTTCATTATTCCTGATAACTAAGAAATACGTACCGGAGGCCAAACCATCCATATCACAGAAAATGGTATGAACACCACTGGAGTAATTCTGATCGAAATACGTTTTAACGGTAGCTCCATTCGCATCACGAAGTTCTCCCATCGTTCTCCCCTCCTCCAAATTCACCTTGACATGAATACTGCTTGGCGTTGGATTTGGATAAACGAGCATGGAGCCATTAGCCAGTGCTTGCTCTTCCAAACTTACATTACACGTTCCTGCCAAGGAATAGAACTGAACCTGGTGAGCGAACAACTGTTGCACCTCATTGGTTGGTACCTGAAACCAATCACGTAAAATCGATGCGTAAACATCCCTGAAATCAATTTGCATAGCAATACCCGCTTGATCAGGCAAAGAGCTAGCAATCGTTGGATTTGGTCCAATAATACCGGATTGGATACATGTTCCAAACAAAAACAACGGCGCCGCATCTCCGTGATCCGTTCCTAAACTCGCATTGGATTCAATTTGACGTCCGAACTCTGAAAACGTCATTCCAACTACCCGTTGCTCTAATCCCAATAATTGTAGGTCATCTTGAAACGCTGCAATGGCGTCAGAAACCGTTTTCAGCAATCCACGGTGTGTTCCGGCTAACAAATTGGTTGCATCTGCTTGGTTATCATGGGTATCAAAACCTCCAAGAGATAACACATAAACTTTAGTTTTTAATCCTCCAGAAATCATTTGGGCAACATATTTCAACTGCGTCGCCAAATTATTCGTTGGGTCGTACATAGCCGACAAGCTACTCCCCGCTTGCGCAGCGGCATGAATCACCTGTCCGAAGCTATTGGTTTGTTCGATAATTGTCCCAACAAACTCCACATGTTCCCCATAATATGAGCCGTCATTTACAAAGCCACCTTGATATAAATTAACGGCATTGTTAGGATTAGAGACTGCATGAGAAAAATTCGCAGCAATTCCTTGACACGTTGCGGTCACCTCAGAACCCATACTGATCGCAAACGGATCCGGATACGTTACGTTTGGGTATCCGGCGGGATAATTAGGATTGTAGGAATCAAAATAACGACCTAACCAACCACGCGTTTCACTCACATCGAGAGAACCTGAAGTCCAAATATCCATGGATCGAAAGTGGGATCTGTTTTGTTCGGGATAGCCCACATTTTGCACAATACTCAATTTTCCTTGATCAAAGAGTCCTTTCATTCCTTGCATTTGCGGATGAAATCCTACTTCTGGAGTTACCGATAAAATTTGATTCTGAGGAATGATAATCTCTGATCGATGCAGCATCAAATTAGCATATTGATCTAGAGGAATTACAGTATTTAAGCCATCATTTCCTCCGTTCAATCGAATCATCACGAGCACTCGATCTTCTGCGCCCGTTGAGAAATTGAACAACTTTTGACTTAAGGCCTGCATGCCAAAACCATTCGAAACGAAGGGTAAGCTTGCCGAGGTTAGCGCTACATTTTTAATGAACTGTCTTCTTTTCATGGGGTTGGCATTAAATCATTTGATACTGAGGTAACTTAAATATACGATCGAGCACCAATTGAACTCGATAACGAACAGGGTCAACAAAGGTCGGGTTGGTGGGATCATTTAAGTATTCATTGTATTGTAATGTCCATTCGAATGTGGGTAAGTTATTCGTTAACAAATTGACTAAATCCGCATGAGTTGTAGCGTCCACTGGTTTCGCGATGAATAATTCACAGATGTCATCAATCACTTGTATTGCACTCGACGGGAGGCTTAAATTATTCAAAAATGGAATGGTATCAACTTTCAAGGTATAGCCATTAATAGGAATACCATAAATGAAAAGACCAGTAGAGATATCAAAACGAAATTTAATGGTTGTGGAGTTTATCCAAAGTCGAGAATAAGCAGGACTTAAATAAAAGGCCTCCCATCCAGCTACACTTGTGGGATTAATAAAATCAAGACCCATATTCGCAGCAGCGTAATAGATGTTTAAGTAGATGTTGTAATCTGTTGCTAAATTCACATTGATTTGAGTTTCTGTAGAATTCAACATGCTAAAAACGGTTTCTAAAGGGCTCCGAATAATGCTGCCACGCAAAGCCACATCGTAAAAATGCTGACTGGTAAACAATTCTTGAAGTACGGGAAGAATTTCGTAATTATTGGCAATCAGTGTTTGAGCTAATTCAGGAATTACATTGGTTTCAACATCATTAGTAATGTCATAATTCACAAAAAACCGGTACAACTCAGTACAAAGGAAGGTAGCGACTTGTGGTTGTTGAAAAATAATATCAATATAATTCGCATATTCTTGAGCTCCTGCGTTGGAAACCGTGGCATTGCCAAAATGGTAGGACAAGGTTTTTGTACTTGTGTCGTGCAAGGGATTAAGGAATAAGGTTTGAGCGGCAGTTAAGGTAGAACTACGAATTCCTTGAACTACATATCCACTAAGAATTTTAGCACCCGAAGCCACATCCAACTCGGTATAATTTGAATAATCCCCAGCAGCAATTTGATCTCCTTTTCCAATCGTGAATAATTCCAACAATTCGCGTGCATAATTTTCATTGGGGTGCTGTACGGAATTTGTATTTCCATTGAGAAACAGCAACATGGCAGGATTAAGGGTTACGTCTTTTACCAATTGCTTTACATTACCTAACGAATTAGTTCGAAGCAGCTCCATGTAGGTATACGTCTCTCGAGCATCGGAAGAAAATGCAGCTCCAAAATGATTGTGCCAAAAGAAAAACATCTTTTGACTAATATCCAACGCTTGATAATTCATGTTTTGCATTAACCAACCGGTAAGTGATTTTACTCGAGCCATTTCACACAATTGACTACTAACCGGGTTAGAAGGATATACTGAATTCACCCAAGTTTGCCCCTGAGCAACTACGGTTTCACCCGCATCATAAGCCAAAGGTGGATTTAGGGCCCCAACCGTTAACAATTGATTCACGGCATCCGTCATGGTGAGGTTGGTTATGGCGGTAATTTGCTGATGGGTAGGACCGAACATAGTCCTGCGAAGCAAGTGGGCGGCTTCATTTCTAGTCCAATTGCCCGTGTAAGGAATAAGGCTCATAACTAAATGTTAATTGATACCCTAAAAATAATCATTTAAAAGGTATGTACAGGCCTCTTTTTGCTGAATTATTCGTATTTTTCTTAACGACTATTATGCCTATGAAAAAAATTTTATTTCTCTCTATAATCTTAGGTTATTTTTCACGCACAACCTTCTCACAAACTACGGTAACTTTTAACTACACGGGCGCAGTTCAAACGTGGATTGTTCCTCCTTGTGTATACAACATTAATACCGTGGTCGCCGGTGCCAAGGGAGGAGGAACCAATGGTGGAAATGGTGCTAGAATCACCGCAAATATTGCAGTTACACCGGGTCAAACACTTTATATTTATTGCGGCGGAATGGGAATTCAAGGTGCTAATTCTGGTGGGTGGAATGGTGGGGGAACTGGTCATAATTCAACCGGTTCTTCAACCTATCGCTCTTGGGGAGGCGGTGGCGCCTCGGACATACGGATTAATGGTCAGGCCTTAGCGAATCGTGTTATAGTAGCCGGGGGTGGTGGTGGACGAAGCGGTGGATCTTCACCTGTTTGTGGTGGAAACGCCAACTGTAATAACGGGGCCCAAGGATGTAATACTTACGGCGCAGGCGGTGGTGGTGGAACACAAGTTGCAGGAGGAAACGGAGGCGCTCCATGGGCAGGCACTCCACCTGGAGGATCCCCTGGGACACTCGGAAATGGTGGACAAGGAGGTTACTGGCAAACAGCATCAGGTGGTGGTGGTGGTGGTGGATATTATGGTGGTGG
>JBEGMB010000133.1:0-2622 GCA_041183245.1 Bacteroidota bacterium | reverse complement strand
TTACATGGATACGCTGTCCGTTGGAATGGAACGAAGGGCTCAAAAAGCTTCATGGGCAACGCGTTGGATCTATAAAATGGAAGCAATACGCCTGAAAGAATATGAACAACGGATATTCAATTACTTTGAATATCAAACCATGATTAGTCAGCAAGACGTGCATTACATTGCGCATCCTGACCAACGAAAAATACACGTGATACCCAATGGAATCGATACCGATTTTTTCCACCCCATGAAACTTTCGGAGGATATGTATGATCTAGTATTTGTTGGTAATCTTTCCTATGCTCCAAACATTGATGCCATGCAGTGGTTTGCAGCGCATGTATTGAAGCACGAACCAAATTGGCGGCTACTTATTGCAGGGGCTAACCCGTCTGGATCTTTTATCCAATCCTTAAAAAAATATCCTAATATTTCCGTTGAAGGTTGGCAACCTGATATTCGTAATGCGTATGCGCGAGGGAAGGTATTTATTGCACCAATGCAAATCGGTACAGGAATGCAGAATAAACTACTTGAGGCAATGGCTATGGGAATTCCTTGCATAACTACACCCCTAGCAAGCGAAGCTCTTGCCGTCGTTTCAGGGGAGGATCTACTGGTTGCAAGAAACGAAGAAGAGTTTTTAAAACACATTCGCTTTCTACTTAATAATCAAGAAAAGGCAGAAATGATCGGATTGCAAGGTAGAACAACGGTGAATAAAATCTATAGTTGGGAAGGTGCGATTGGCGCGCTAGATGCCTTGCTTATTCCCCCGCGTTAAATCGTTTGAAATGCTCGTATTTATCCTTGATATAGGTGATTAACTCTAATTCTGAGGCTGTTTTCAAGAAATCAACATCCAGGTTCAAAAACAACAAAAAGGCATCGAAATCTGCCTCTGGGAGATCTATAATATCATAAGCAACATATAAGCGTAATAGCTCTTGAACCACCTTACGTTGATCATCCCGATACACTTGTTCAGCAATCCAACGTTTATTTTGCTCTTTTTTGGAAAATGCCTGATATAGGGCTGTAATTGGACTTTCCAGGATGTTTATTCCCGACACCATTCGTGTATCTACCATAGCCAAGGCTGCGCGCTCCTCCTTAATTTGCTCCAATGTTTTCAAAGGTTTCACAACAACTTCAGCAACTTCTTGTGGCAGCCGATCAATATAGGCTAATACTTGACATTGGCAATTGGAATCCGGAGTTACGATAAATTCATAAATCGGGTACTGCTTAACTGAAAGCGCAATGCGTTCCGACGCCAAACCATATACACTGAATGAACCGTTGGGTTGACCGAAACTCGCTTTTCCGCTGCTTCGATTTACGACCATTATATTGTAAAAACTTTGCGGACGTAACGAATCAATAACTCTACCTCGAATTAACACCTTATCGCATTGAGCCTGAATCAAAGAAGAAAGGCATAACGCAGCACCAAGTAAAATGGCATTAAAGCTTTTCAAAATACCAATTGAAATTTAAGGTCAACATCAAATAAATGGGAATGGCAAATAATAAAATCCATGATATAAACAAGACGATTTTACCGACAACCCCTAAATCCTTATGAATTGGAGCAATTAACAATTCACTCACATGGGAAGCTAAAATCGTATTTCCTTCTTCAATTGAAAACTCATCCAATTCAGCCAGCATCGGTTTGTCTTTTATTAAAACTTGTTTAATCATGTGATAATCTCGGTTGGACAACTCCTCATAAGTTGAAATATAATTGACGTTTAACTCATTTAACTCTTTCCGAAGTTGGTAATTCTTTTGCATAGCTCGAACCCTTATGCCCATTAAAAAACCGAATCCAGCAACGAGCCAATCCTCCATCAAGAATCCGACCACAATGAGCGTTAACGAAGAAATCAAGGCAAAAATCATTAAATACAAATCGCGCTGACGGATAACAATTAGTTTTAAAATCTGTCCACCATCCAGGGGGTCGATGGGTAGTAAATTTATCGCATTAACAAAAATGAAAATGAACGAAAGCAACAAGAGCCAATCCATCTGATAAACACCACTCAAGTATAGTCCAATTGAACCTAATATGATTCCAGGAAAAGGTCCAAAAACAACCACCAACAAACTTTCTGTTTGCGAATAACGATCCTTGCTACCTTGAACAAATGCTCCCATTAAGGGAATAAAAAGCATTCTGACATTTTCATAATTGAATCGTTTCATCATACTAAAATGACCAAACTCATGCACGAGTAAAACCAACACTAAAAAAAAGACAAAATCAGCACGGTCACTGTACAAGCTTAAAAAAACGGCAATAAATAAAACGATAGTAAAAACTGTAAGCCCCCAATTACTTCGAACAACCTGTTTTTGCAGTTGCGGTTTTTCAGGATACAATTCAAATTCTGACATTGACTAACGCATATTTTTCATTTGCCCCATCATACTCGCCATATTCCTTGGATTGCTCATCATTTTCATCATCTTACGCATATCTTCAAACTGCTTAATGAGCTTATTTACATCTTGTATGGTAGTGCCGCTTCCACTGGCGATTCGGGCCTTTCTGGAAGGATTTAAAATGGCCGGCATGGCTCGTTCTTTCGGGGTCATTGATCGAATAATCGCCTCAACGCCTTT
>JBEGMB010000132.1:0-6087 GCA_041183245.1 Bacteroidota bacterium | reverse complement strand
ACCTCAAAATTAATAGGCAGTGACATATAAATCGCTGAATCTTTACACGCAGGATTCCAATTCCAATGAAGTAAATTAGTTACTCTTAAGGCTTCTTTGTCCAAGGACGGATGTGCTGATTTGGCAACCGTTGCTTTAGAAACATTTCCAGAACGATTTACCATGAATCTGACATATACTTTTCCTGAAATTCCTTGATCTACGCAATCTTGAGGATAAGTAACCTCATTTTGTATAAACTTCATTAATCCCTCGTAACCCGTTGGATAGGTCGCACAATCCTCCTCAGTTGTAGTAGTTATAATTGGTTCTGAAACTTGCGCCCGAGCAGAAAAACCTATAAAACTCAAGAGGGCTATCGCAACTATATTTTTCATAATCAACCGTTTTATCAAATATACGCATTAAAAACCAAGGCTTACCCGCAGCATGAAATTTCTCCTAGCTTGCGGATAAAAGAACCGTTCGGTAGTTTTTACCCCTGCATATTGGTAAGCAAACGCATACCCATTGTTCGAGTACATCTGATTAAAGAAATTATTAACGATTCCTGAAAGCTGGATTACTGTATTTTCTTTCGTTTTGAACGTTTTTCTTAGCCCAAATGAGGAATAATTAAAGGCCGGTAATTCACTGGTTTCAATATTGTCCATATACTGTTTACCTACAAATTTTGATGTCCAATCTAAGCTTAGGTTCCAATTAGGAAGGGTATAGGTCAGCCCGAGTCCTGCAATCACGCTGGGCGAAAAAGACAAGGTGGTTTGAGCATAGGTTGTCGTTTGTTGGGTATAGTATGGAAGCGAATCCAAATAGACATCTAAATAATCCACGTAATTCATTGCCTTATTGCGACTCAAGGTTACATTTCCATTGATTTCTAAGTTTTTAATTCGCTTATATTTCGCCTCGATTTCAATTCCCTGCCGATAGCTGTCTTTTATATTGGTGCGCGTATATCCGCCGACATCATTAATTTGCCCCGTTAAAGCGAGTTGATTGTCAAAATCCATGTGGTAAAGGTTCGTTTTTAGCACCAGCCCGCGGCCTTGCCAGGTATAGCCCAATTCATAATCGGTTAATGCTTCTGATTTTGGACGACTGCTTGGCGTAGATTCCCTAAAATCTCTGCGTACCGGTTCTCTATTGCTCCGCCCAACCGAAAGGTAGAATTGGTGATTTGATTTCAGTTGATAAAAAAGTGAGGCCTTCGGATTGATAAAATGAAAATCCACCGTTTGGGTAACATCTTTTAGTTCCCCAGAAACCATATCCAATCCCAAAAATTCATAGTTTACATAACGATACTGAAGGTCTGCAACCCATTTGAATTTATTGTAGGTATTCTGAACCTTGGCAAACTGGCTGAATTCGAATTTATTTCCCATTTCATCGTAATAGCGATCTCCCAGTTCAGCATCCGAAGCAAACTGCGCCCAAATCACCTCACCGAAATGCGCGCCGCGATAATTGTTAACTGCGCCGCCGGTAGTCACTTGAAACCTATTTCCTTGATAAGAAAGCCCGTACACGGCCCCAATGAAATGATTATCCAACCACCTTCTTCGAATCAAATTAGCGCTTGTGACCGTGTCGCCACCCAAAATAACCGGACTTATTTGGTAGGAAGCTAAGTCATCTCCTGCGCGGTATTCTTCATAATACCCTCTTCCGTAGGTGTAGTGACCGGCCGCATTTGCAACCCACTTCGAATTTTTAAAGCGATGGGTAAGATGCATTTGATAATTATCTTGCTGGTAGTGGTCTACCTGATTTTGATAAGTATAGAAGTTATAGGTTCTTCCCGCATTCAGTAAATTCTGTCGCTCTGCATCCGTTAATCCATTGCGATCGGCATAGGCGTTTCTATCCGCCACGTTACCAAACACGACACTTTCAGGTGTCCCATACCACGATTGATAAGTAATTTCCTTTCCACTAAACGCAAGGCCTTTCAACACGGTTTGTTTGCCTACCCAACCTGCACTCAAATACCATGACCTTAAGTTCGAAGTGGCCCGGTCGATGTAGCCTTCTGTACCAATTCTAGATAGACGAGTTTCCACAAAATATTTTCCTTTGATTAATCCTGTATTGGCTTGTATCGAAGTTTTAAAGGAGTTGAACGAACCATAGCTCGCATCCAGTTTAGCAGCGGCTTGGTCCACAATGTCATTTGTTTTCAAATTTAACGAGGCGCCAAAAGCGGCGGCTCCGTTGGTAGAAGCACTTACACCCCGTTGAAAATCTATGGATTGGGTAGAAGAGACTAAATCCGGCATATTAACCCAATATACGTCATGGGATTCCGGGTCATTCACCGGGATTCCATTAATGGTAACATTTAACCGAGAGGCATCAATGCCCCGAACACGGATTCCACTGTATCCAATTCCATTACCCGCATCGGAAGTCGTCACCACGGAAGGCATTTGATCGAGTAAAAAAGGAATGTCTTGGCCGTAATTTTTCGCATTTAACCCTTGTTTATCAAGCTTTGTGACGTTGGTGGCCTCCGGAGCTAAACGAATCGAAATACAAGCTACTTCATCCAACTTTTTACTGGATAGTGGAAGCACAATCCGCAGGGTGTCGAATGCTTTTGGCATATCCAATTTTCCCCGCCGCTCAGGAACTGTAACTTGGATAATCCCGTAACCGGGTTGATCAATGGTGAGTATTTCATTTGGAGTGATGTCATTGAATTTGAATACACCAATGGCATTGGTACTTACCGTTCTACCGTCGGCCGATTGAACGCGGACACCCACCAAGGGCTGATATTTAGCATCGGTTACCTTTCCGGTAACATTGGATTGCGCCATACTGATTAGCGCATTGAGCAACAACAAACCAACAAACTTAACTTTCATAATATATTACATTATGACAAGTCAAGGGGCAAACTTGTACGTGATTAAAAAACCTCCTCCCGTCGCAGGCATTACCCTGATCCGGTACAATGGGTGTAATCTCAGCCTTTCGGCACCCCTTAGAGAACGAGACAAAATTAAGTGAAAAACAACTTACCTCAACAAAAGTTTCGCAATTTGCACGGCATTGGTAGCTGCCCCTTTACGTAAATTATCGGCTACAATCCATAAATTCAAGGTGTTAGCTCGTGTAAAGTCTCTTCGGATGCGTCCAACAAAAACGGCATCCTTCCCTTCTGCAAATTTAGGCATAGGGTATTCAAAGGTCTCCAAGTTATCTTGAACTACGATGCCTGGGGTCTGTTCTAAGAGCTTACGCACCTCATCCAATTCAAATTCCTTTTCGAATTCGATATTCACCGCTTCGGAATGCCCACCAACTACCGGAACGCGCACCGCGGTGGCGACCACATCAATGCGTGGATCCAAGATCTTCTTGGTTTCATTGGTTAATTTCATTTCTTCCTTGGTATAGCCATTGTCTAAAAAGCTATCACATTGCGGAATGCAATTCTTGTCGATGGGATAATGATAGGCCATTTCTCCTGAAATCCCTGCCCGCTCATTCTCCATTTGTTGCATGGCTTTTACCCCAGTACCCGTAATGCTCTGATAGGTGGAAACAATCACCCGATTAATTCCATACCGCGCATGCAGCGGAGCTAAGACCATTACTAACTGAATGGTGCTACAGTTTGGATTGGCAATAATTAAATCAGATGAAGTCAATTGATTTCCATTGATTTCTGGAACAATCAATTTTTTAGATGGGTCCATACGCCATGCCGAAGAATTATCGATCACAACGGTACCCACGGCTGCAAATTTTGGAGCCCATACTAAGGACGTTTCTCCCCCTGCGGAAAAAATCGCCAAATCCAAGTTAAGGTCAACGGCGGTTTGCAACCCAATGACTGGATAGGATTTGCCGTTAAACACAACTACTTTCCCGACAGAATTCTCAGATGCAACGGGATAAAACTCGGTAATTGGGAACGCTTGTTCTTCCAATACCTTCATCATTACATTTCCCACCATTCCGGTGGCTCCAACTACAGCAATTCGCATGTTCTTAACGTTATTATAATTAAACGAATGGGTTTTTCTGCAGGTAAAGTTATACATTTGAAGTATCATATAGCTCACAGATGAACCTACGCATATTACTCTTTCATTTTTTTCTTGCGCTAACGCTTTGTTTTAACGCCCAACTAAGCGATAATTTTTCCGACGGGGATTTTACACAAAATCCAGTTTGGCAAGGATCTACAGGAGATTTTATAGTAAACGGTGCGGGAGAATTGCAACTGAACAGTGTACTTGCAGGAGCTTCTTACGTAAGTACTCCCCATCTATTGAGTAACCTAACAAATAAGGAGTGGCAGATCAAGGTTAGACAAACCTTTTCACCTTCCTCCAGCAATTTCGGAAAAGTCTTTTTAACGGCGGATAACGCCGATATGAATTTAGTGCAAAATGGGTATTATCTCCTATTTGGAGAAACTGGATCTACGGATGCTATTCGACTTTTTAACTTAACAAATGGGACGGCTACTCAGATTTGCGCAGGAACCGATGGCCAAATTTCCGCGAGTTGTAACGCCAGTGTAAAGGTAAAACGCGACGCCGCAGGCTTGTGGTCTCTTTTCGCCGACCTAAGTGGAGGAACAAATTACACCTTACTTTCATCGGGAACCGATGCCTCTAACCTGCTTGGTACCCATTTTGGGGTACTTTGCACCTACACCATCAGTAATGCCACCAAGTTTTATTACGACAACGTTTATATCGGACCGGAAATTTTAGACGTAACACCCCCGGTGTTGGCCAGCGTTACTCCGATCTCTTCCACACAGCTTGAGCTATTGTTTAACGAATCGGTTACCTTGGCCAGTGCTCAAAACATGATCAACTACTCGTTTAATCCGAGTTTATCCTTGAGTAATTTATCGCAAGATGCCAACAATACCGCCTTGGTTCATGGGGTATTGTCAACTCCATTGGTAAACGGAACAAGCTACACCGCAACCGCGAATGGCATCGTTGATTTAAGTGGAAACACCTCGGGAGCTACTTCCGTTAATTTTCAATATTTAGTTTCGGATAGTGCGGTTAAGGGCGACCTACTCATTACTGAATTCTTTCCTGATCCAAGTCCAGTGATTGGACTGCCTGGAGTTGAATATGTAGAAATTTACAATGCCAGTGCTGGAAAGATCTTTGATTTAACCGGTTACCACATTACGGATGGTCCTTCCAATGGCCTAATTACCAGTGGATGGATTTTACCCGGAGAATACAAGGTATTAACAGCTACCGCAAATATTCCGCTGTTTACCACAACGACAGCGTTAGGCGTTACGAGTTTTCCATCCTTGAACAATGCAGGCGATACCGTCATGCTTAAAAATCCAAACGATATCCCCTTAGATTTAGTGGTCTTTACAGATGACTGGTACAAGGATGCAATAAAACAAGACGGTGGCTACAGCTTAGAGCTCATTAATCCCAACGATCCGTGTTCGGATGAAAACAACTGGATTGCTTCTACCGATGTAACTGGTGGAACTCCGGGATACGTAAATTCAGTAAATGACCTTACTCCGGATACCCAAGCACCAAACTTAAGTTTATTGGTAGCGTCAGCGCCTAATTATTTACAACTGTGGTTTGATGAAGGCATGGATTCCAGCAGTTTGGTAAACGCCCTATATCAATTTTCACCGGCACTCAGCCCAAGTTTAGTGTATGCAAATGGAACATATACGAATACCGTGATCTTACAATTCAGCCAAGCCTTGACCCCTTCGCAAGTATATACCTTAACACTAGAAAACGCCACCGATTGTTGGACAAATTCTCAGGCACTTGTTGGACAATTTGCCTTGACAGAAACACCTTTGGCCGGGGAATTAATCGTTAATGAAATATTACAAAATCCGTACAATGGCGGTCAAGATTGGATTGAATTATACAATAATTCAAACAAGATCTTTAACTTAAAAAATATCCAGTTTGCGAATTTCGACAACGATACCATTAGCAATTTCAAGGTGATTAATGAAAATCATTTATTGAAACCCGGAGGATATGCCGTCGTGGGAAAAGACTCATCTTTTGTTAAGCAGTATTATCCGTTTCATGGGGTTGGTAC
>JBEGMB010000131.1:0-2599 GCA_041183245.1 Bacteroidota bacterium | reverse complement strand
AACGGATTACTTTATGTTGGTCCCATTTCTTTATCCCGTTAATTAACAATTGCGTAAAGAAAATTTTTTAAAAAAATCATTGAAAATTTGATTTTATTTTTAATTTTGAAGTTGTCTAATTGACACTAAGTAAGTATTAACCGTTTAAATTTTTTGTGTATGAAAAAAATGTTTACACTTTTATCTGCTCTATTTATTGGAGCAATGGCTACTGCACAAGTAACCGTAACTTTCCAAGTGGATGTAACCAACTACGTAGCTGGTGGTGCAACACTTGACGCAACTGGAATCCGCGTAGGAGGTAATTTCTCAGCAATGGGAGGTAACGCGAATGGTGGTCCAATGGCGGACTGGTCTCCAACCACTGCTACTTCTGCAATGACAGATCTTGGAAACAACATCTGGGAAATCGCTGTTGAATTTCCAGCAACTTCTGTAGATCAAACGTTGCTTTACAAGTTCATCAACGGTAACTGGGGGATGAATGAAGGAACAGATCCACTTAACACAATCGTTTCTGGTGGTTGTGGTGTAGATGATGGTTCTGGAAACATCAACCGTACCTTGGTTATTCCTGCTGCTGCAACTACATTAACGTATTGTTGGGATGCGTGTGCTGCTTCTTGTTCTGCGAACTTGAACAACAATGCGATCAGTAACTTAACTGTTGCTCCGAATCCAGCAAACGATGTAGCTACATTTAACTTTAGCTCAAACACTAATTCAGCTGAGATCGTATTATTTGATTTGTCTGGTAAAGTAGTTGCTACTAAATCAGTAGTTACAGGAGCTGAAAATTCAGTAGAGATTTCTACAGCTAACTTGATGGCAGGTTCTTACTTGTACCAAGTAAAAGCAGCTGGTAACGTTGTTACTGGTAAATTGATGAAAAAATAATTTTTGATTTTTTTTCTTGGAAAAGCCTATGTGAAAACGTAGGCTTTTTCTTTATCTTAACCTTATGAAAATTAGTCGTCGATTTTTTCTTGTTTTTAGTTTGCTGAACTTGGCGATTAACGCCCAGATTTTAGAACTTACCCCAGCGTTTCCAACCGTAAACGATGTAGTCACAATAGTTTATGATGCTACAAAAGGCAATGGCGCACTGGTTGGAACCAATCAAGTGTATTGTCATGCAGGGTTAATAACCACAGCGAGTACGTCGCCGACCAACTGGCTTTTTGTTCAAGGAAATTGGGGGCAAGTAGATCCGAATGTACAAATGACCAATATTGGAAATAACAAACATTCAATTACCATAGATATTGATGCATTTTATGGGTTTCCCGTAAATACCACCGTTTTAAAATTAGCGTTTGTTTTCCGCAACGCCAACGGCTCCGTTGTCGGAAGAGAAGCTGATGGGAGCGATATTTATTATGACGTTTACCCAGTTAATGGAGGCTTACAAGCCGCGATTTTTAATCCGAGCCAAATGCCTCTATTAGATTTAAATCAAAATTTTGCGTTTAATGCGCAATCCAATCAACCAGCAACCTTAACCTTGAAAGAGGATGGGGTGCTGATTCAATCAACGCCGAATGCTACGGCAATTAATACGAACATTACCGCTACAGTTCCGGGAACCCATTTGTTACTGTTTGAGGCAGACAATGGAACTACCGTAATAAAAGATAGCGTTTACTATACCGTTAATCCACCATTAACCTATCTTAACCCACCTGCAGGAACAAAGAATGGAGTGCAAATGCTGAACGACTCCACGGCCTTGTTTCAATTGTATGCTCCAGAGAAGGATCATGTATATCTTGTAGGAGATTTTAATAATTGGGTACCGACGGGAGCATTTCATATGAATTGTTCCTTGGATTCTACCCGATGGTGGTTGGTTGTTAATAATCTTCAGCCTGGACAAGCCTATAGCTACCAGTATTTTATCACGAATCAAGGTAAATACGCTGACCCGTTAAGTACCTTAGTGCTTGATCCTAATAATGATCCATTTATTAACGCAAACACCTTCCCCAATTTACCGGCTTATCCAACCGGATTAACGACAGGAATTGTTTCTGTTTTCTACACAACGCCAACTACCTATACCTGGCAAAATACTTCCTTTAACCGTCCCGAGAAAAAAGACCTCGTGATTTATGAATTGTTGGTGCGTGATTTTGTCGCTGCTCGAAACTATCAAACGCTGATCGATACCATTGCTTATCTCGATCGTTTAGGAATTAACGCCATCGAATTGATGCCGAACTTTGAATTTGAAGGCAATGAAAGTTGGGGCTATAATCCTTCCTTTCATATGGCGCTTGATAAATATTACGGAACAGCACAGAAGTTTAAAGAATTTGTAGATACATGCCACGGACGTGGTATTGCTGTAATTATTGATATGGTGCTTAATCATGCCTTTGGACAAAACCCTATGGTGAACATGTATTGGGATGCGGTGAATAACCGCCCTGCGGCAAATAATCCATGGTTTAATGCAGTGTGCCCTCATCCACCAAATTGTTGGGGGTACGACTTCAATCACGCTACCGCACCAACTAAGGAATATGTAGATCAAGTAAATCGCTATTGGTTAGAAACCTACAACATTGATGGGTTCCGTTTTGATTTCACTAAAGGT
>JBEGMB010000130.1:0-5980 GCA_041183245.1 Bacteroidota bacterium | reverse complement strand
ATAATATGGTTTTAATTCCGTTCATAAAAACCTAAACTGTTTTCCAATCAGAAATTTGGTACATATTTAACTCGGCATATTTTTCAAAATAAGTAACTGACCCTTTAATATTACTGCTTAGCACTTCAAACTCAATTGCGTTTTCTACCTCATCATCTATACTCTCTCCTATTTTTTTTATCCAAACAGTAATATTATACGTACCAGGTAGCGTCTGCAGAAAAGGAACCGTACATTCTACTAGGTGTTCTCCTTTTCTAAAATTGGTTTTAAAATTCTCCCAAGTGCTCACATAACCTACTAAAGTAGCTCCCTGTATGTTATTTATACAAAATCCAATTTCAAGATTACGTACATCTTGATACAATTCAAAACCTACCTTAAATTTAAACGGCTTACCGATAAAAAGAGTGTTGGAAATAAAATTGTTTACATCAATAATTTCCGCTGACTTCAATTTTGAGAACGAACATTTATAATGTTTTACATGCTTAAATTGAACTGAGCCTTTCGCCGTTTTAGAGGATTGAATATATTGTTCGATACCTTTATTTACGTCACCAGAAAAATCAACGATTCCGTTTTTTAATATAATAATTTGGTTACATAGAGTGCTCACCGCAGCCATATTATGACTCACAAACAACACTGTTCTACCCTCGCCTTTACTCACTTCGCCCATTTTTCCTAAACATTTCTTCTGGAATTCGGCGTCGCCGACGGCTAGAACTTCATCTACAATGAGTATTTCGCTTTCTAAGTGCGCTGCTACGGCGAAGGCCAGCCTCACGTACATACCAGATGAATAGCGCTTAACCGGTGTATCTATGTAGCGCTCTACGCCAGAGAAGTCAATGATTTCATCCAGCTTGTGGTCTATTTCGCGTTTGCGCATGCCGAGGATGGTGCCATTGAGGTAGATGTTTTCTCTTCCCGTAAGTTCGGGATGGAAACCGGTGCCTACTTCTAAGAGCGAGGCAACACGTCCTTTGATGTTGATTTTACCGGTAGTAGGGGAGGTAACCCTTGATAAGATTTTAAGTAGGGTGCTTTTGCCGGCTCCGTTGCGCCCAATAATGCCGACGGCGTCGCCCTGTTGGATTTCGAAATTGATGTCTTCGAGGCTATATACGATATCTGAAGTTCCTTTTTTAGAGCGGTCATTACTTTCGCCTATCTTGAGAAAAGGATCTTCTTTGCCTAATATTTTGGTTTTAAACCAACGGTCTACATCCTGGCCTATGCTGCCGGTGCTGATTTCTCCGATGCGGTAAATCTTGGAAAGGTTTTCGACTTTGATCGCAGTGTTGCTCATACTTATACCGTATCTACGAAGGTTTTCTCCGTTTGGTTAAAAATGATCACCCCAAACACAAGTACTATAAGTGTGAAGGCTACTGAATAGCCAAAAGAGCTAAACGTGAGTTCGCCCTGGCCCAAGAAGCCGAAGCGGAAGGCTTCGATGATGCCAGTCATGGGGTTGAGCTCGATGAGCCATTTGTATTTCGCGGGTGCGGCGCTCAGGGGGTAAATGACGGTGGTGGCGTACATCATGAGTTGGACGCCGAAAGTGATCAAAAAAGCGAGGTCGCGGTATTTGGTCGTGAGCGCCGTAATGACCAGCCCTAGGCCTAGGCCAAGAAGCGCCATCTGGAGTACCAAAACGGGGAACAACAAGATGTAAGCATTGGTCGCAAAACTACCGCCGGTATATGCGTAATAGGCCATCATCATAAAGAAAAGCAGCATTTGTACGCCAAAGCGTACCAAGTTGCTCACTACAATACTGAGCGGCATAATGAGGCGCGGAAAGTAAACCTTGCCAAAAATATTGGCGTTGTCTCGGAATACAGTACTGGTTTTGGTGAGGCAGTCGGCAAAGTAGTTCCAGGCGGTGATGCCCGCCATGTAGAAGAGCGGCTGCGGCAGGCCGTCAGTGCTAAGCCCCGCTAGGTTGCCAAAGATGAACGTAAAGATGATGGTGGTGAAGAGCGGCTGGATAAAAAACCACAGCGGCCCCAAGATGGTTTGCTTGTAAAATGCCACGAAATCCCTTTTGACCAAAAGCCACAGTAAATCCCGATAGCGCCATAGGTCTTTTAAATTAAGGTCCAACAATGAACTTTGGGGCTCAATGACCAAGTCCCAATCGCCCTTGTCGAAGTGCTCTTTATGCGGATTTTTCACGCAGTTTGTGTTTTCGATTAAACAGGTACCAACCAACTAATATCATCAAAAGGTAAACGGACACGGACAGGGTAAAATAAAAGGGATAAGTGCTGAGAAAATAAGTGCGCAAACATACCTTGTTGGCACGCTCCTCTCCCAAGGTCCAATCGAGCATGGATTTGATGCCTCTGGAAAAAAAACCGAGTTTATCCCAATTGGTGTATCGAACTCCGTCAAAGCGGTATTCGAGCCGGAACTTTTCCGGCATTTGATCCATGTATTCTGTCCAATGGTCCCTTATCTCTTGGATTCCTGCCCATTTTCCGTTCGGTTGAATGAAAATACCGTGCAAGATTGGATCCACCATGACCCACGATTGACAGCTTGTAGAATAAAATTCTACCACCGTATGACCCCCGTAACCATACGTTAACGTCTTTAATTGAGCAATTCGAACGTTATATCCCTTTAATTGAAGCGTTCGAGCCAATACCTTAGAAAATCCACCGCAAGCCCCGGAGCCGTACATTAAATCTCGGTCTGCGGATTGGAACATGCGTTGTTTCAGACTGAAATTTTGCTGATCATGGAATAAATCCGAACGGCTTACCATCAACGCGCTAATGGTAAGCATCAAGGTTCGCACCTCAGCGGTATCCGAGGTCGGGCCATAGTTGTGGTCGTTGGCAACAATGATATTTTCATAAAGCTTGTTCTCATGTTGCCATTCCAGCAGGAAAAACACCAACACCAAGACCATAACAATATGCAAATACCTCACATAGGAACGGTTAAAGAATCGTGTTAAATACAGTTTAAACATGCGCTGTGGATTATAAAGCAGTAGGTTAGGTGCGCTTTAAAAACCAGGCATACGTTGTAGCAAGTCCATCTTGTAAAGTGACGTTAGGTTGCCAACCCAAGGTTCTAATCTTTGTAGAATCCAAGAGCTTTCGGGGCGTTCCATTAGGTCGCTCCCTATCCCAAAGAATTTCTCCCTGATGTCCCACTGACTGTTGCACGAGGAGGGCCAATTCCTCAATGGTCACTTCTTCGCCACTCCCCACGTTGCAATAGGGCTCATCCAATCGTTGGTTCAAGACCATCAACACGGCGGATGCTAAATCATCTACATGTAAGAACTCGCGAAGTGGGCTTCCGTCTCCCCAAAGGGTTACCGGTGCATGGTTGTTTAATTTTGCCTCATGAAATTTGCGCATCATCGCCGGAAGTACATGGGAACGTTCAAGGTCGAACTGGTCACCTGGACCGTATAAATTGGTGGGCATGAGGCTGACAAAATCTTTTTGGTGAAATTTTTTTAAGTATTCACAGGCCTTAAGTCCGGCTATTTTCGCTAAAGCATAGCCCTCATTGGTGGGTTCTAGGGGGCTTGTTAGGAGGTATTCTTCTTTGAGGGGTTGCGGCGCCAACTTGGGATAAATGCAAGAACTCCCTAAAAAAATGAATTTTTTCACCCCTAATTCGTAAGCCCCTTGGATTAAGTTGTTCTGTATTTGAAGGTTGTCCATTAAAAATTCATAGGGAGCAGCAGCGTTTGCACCAATGCCCCCTACGCGAGCTGCACAGTCCACAATGGCTTCAGGTTTTTCCTCGTGTAGAAACTGTGTCACATCGCTGGAATTGCGCAAATCCAATTCGGAAGAGGAGCGACCGATTAGCTTTTCGTAGCCTTTGGCTGTTAAGCGCCGCCACACGGCCGAACCCACCATTCCCCGGTGGCCAGCAATAAAAATTCTCGATGTTTTACTTAAGGACATAACTTAAATCGTGGGTCATCATTTTCTCAACGAGTTGTTGCAGTGAGGTTTGCGAAGGATTCCATCCCAGAAGCGTTTTGGCTTTCGTAGGATCTCCAATCAACAGGTCAACTTCGGTAGGGCGATAATAACGAGCATCTACCTCTACCAGGACTTCATTGGTTTCAGCGTGTACTCCTTTTTCGCGTTCGCGTTCGCCTTCCCAGATTAACGGAATATCAGCAAATTGAAAGGCCAATTCGCAAAAGTGCCGCACGGTGTTAGTTTGCCCTGTTGCAATGACAAAGTCTTCTGGCGTAGGGTGTTGTAGCATGCGCCACATGCATTCCACATAATCGGGAGCGTAGCCCCAATCGCGTTGTGCGGACAAATTGCCTAAGTATAATTTCTTTTGACGACCGTGTTTAATACGGCTTACCGCCAGGGTTATTTTGCGACTTACGAAGGTTTCACCGCGTCGTTCCGACTCGTGGTTGAACAAAATGCCGTTGACTGCAAATAGTCCGTAGGCTTCGCGGTAGTTTTTGGTAATCCAGAAGGCATATTGCTTGGCTACACCGTAAGGGGATCTCGGGTAAAAGGGGGTGCTTTCGGTTTGGGGTACTTCCATTACTTTGCCAAAAAGTTCTGAGGTGGAAGCTTGGTAAATTCTGCAAGATTTCTCCAACCCTACTATTCGAACGGCTTCTAAAATGCGTAAAGTACCCAAGGCATCCGAATCCGTGGTGTATTCAGGAATTTCAAAGGAAACTTTGACGTGGCTTTGCGCGGCCAAATTGTAAATTTCGTCCGGCCGGACTTGTTGGATGATACGGATAATGCTGCTTGCATCCGTCATATCTCCGTAATGCAAGTTCAGTTTACGCTTGGATTGCGTGTCTTGAATCCACTCATCGAAATATAAATGCTCTATACGTGATGTGTTAAAATAGCTGGCTCTTCGTAGGATGCCGTGGACTTCGTATCCTTTATCCAATAAAAGTTCCGCTAAATAAGATCCATCTTGGCCATTAATGCCGGTAATGAGTGCCGTTTTCATAGGGGGATAAGATCTAAAAGAGTCTTGGGTTTCATTGGTTTTTTTGTTTTTTAACCTGGTTTCTAGGAATGCTCAACGAGTAATTCACCCCAATGACTGAGATTTCAATGAGTATGCGGTAGTTCCCCATTTCTTTTCTGGCTTGGGCAACAATGCCTTTAAATGGCCCTTCGATTATTTCAACCGTTTCATTAGCAATGAACTCATAACCTTGGTTAGGGTTGAAATTTTCTTGGGAAAGATAGATTTTTAAGTTTTCTATTTCCATGGGCTTTACCTTTGCGGGTTTTCCTTCTTGGCGGAGAATTCCCGTGACTCCCGGTATTTCATAGACTTTTGCCAATTCGGCTTTTGTAGTGTTTACAAAAATCACCCTTGGAATAAGGGCCACTTTTATTTTCTTTTTTCGATCGCTCCACTGACGTAAGCTTGTATAAAAGGGAGCATAATGTACTATATTCGCACGCTCTAATGCACCTGCAACTTTCTTTTCGTTGAGGTTTTTAGTGTAAATCACAAACCAATGTGAAGCGTTAGGCATGACGGTAAAGCTGAGCTCGATAAGGAATTAGTAACTCAGCGAAAGTGCTTGTTAGCGTAAGTAGTATTCGTTTCGAAATGTTGAGGTGAAGTGGATTAAAAGATCGCGTAAATCACGGCTTCGCCACTGCTTGTCCCATTTTCAGAAGGTCAAGCCCAAATGTATTTAAACACAAGTTAAGGGTAAATAAACAACCTTGAATTTTTAATTTTTAGAACTACGTAGTAACTATTAACTATCACTACGTAGTTTCACGTAGCGCTTTTTTATAGTTTATTGATAATTAAAAGGTTAATTATTTACCATTTTTTATTTGTTCCTAAATCAATTATTCAAAACAATTCACTCATGGAGAACATTGTATTTTCCTCAATTCAAATAGGTTTTAAGGCTTAATGGAAAACGAAACCCTGCGGTTTGCTGCATCGGTTTCTTCAGTTCTTCCACTGT
>JBEGMB010000129.1:0-3087 GCA_041183245.1 Bacteroidota bacterium | reverse complement strand
ACTGAACCACCAAGGGACTCGATAAATTATTCCATTTCCACATACCATTCTGCGTGGAACTGGTGTTGAACCATCCTGACCAACCAATGGATGGATTTAAAAATTCACAATATAAATGTTGCTGGTTATCAATTTGAACCCAGGTCAAACCTGCATCAAGCGAGTAAGAAGAACCGGATCCTCCGTTAGCAGCACCCGTTGTGAAAACAACATTAGTATTCGGGATTGCACAAAGTCCATTTGAAAACACTGGGCCTGTGGTAACCAATTGAACCCAACTTGAACCCGAGTTGGTTGACTTATAAACCGCTCCTCCATTGGTGACGATATACCCGACGGTCGAAGAGGAAAAAGAAAAGTTTCCACTGATATTTGCTCCGCCAAAATCTTGAATTGGTGAAGTGTATACCGCCCAAGTTGCACCCTTGTCCGTTGAATGGAAAATCCTTCCTTTGTTGGTTGAGAACCACACGTTGTTTCCGAAAACATCTAGTTGACGCGTGTATCCGTATTCTCCTGACAATGGATTGGGAATATTTGCTCCGCCTACCAAGGTCCAATTTGTCCCACCATTTACAGTTCTATAAATTTCAAATTCTCCATTGATTGGATCACCCATACAGAACCCCTCGTTGGCATCCCAAAAATGAACTACATTGGTAAATGAAGCCGCATTACTGAAAGAGGCAGTGGTTTGTTTCGTCCATGTCGCTCCCCCATTCGTTGTTTTCCAAATACCTCCTAATTGTCCTGCAGCGTTGGGATAAGCTGCCAACCAAGCCGTTGAGGACGATACGCCTTGTACCATGGAAATCCCTAAGCCAGCATTTCCCACATTTATGTTTCCTGGCGTCCATGTATTCCCACCATCGGTAGTCTTTGTGAATTGCTGAACGTTTGCATTCGATCCGCTTCCGTCATAAGCGGTAGCCCATACCGTATTTTGATCCACGATTGAAATCCAATTAATTCCGCGGTTTGCAGCAGAAAAACCAGAATTTTGTACTATCCAGTTCCCATAGGGAGGAACATTTACCGTAATATAACTGGCCTTCGTTTCCGAATCGTTCGTAAGTGAATTGGTTACGGTTAAAGCAACGGGATACACTCCGGCGGTCGGATAGGTTATAAAAGGTGGATTTTGTCCTGAAAACGATGAGGGCGTACCTCCTGTAAAGGTCCATTGATAAGAGGTGATTGCGTTTCCACCATCGGCACAATTGGGATAAAATTGCACTGAATCTCCTTCAAAAAGTGTTGTTGGAATCGCAAAAAAGTTAGCAACCGGAGCTCCAGCGGTAAGTCCTTGGGTGGCACATTGAACAGCTGCCAGTGCATTTATCCGCGGTCCTATGTTTTGATTAATATTTACGCCCGTAGAAATGAGACAATTTAGCACTTGAGTGGGTGTCAAAGAAGGATTCGCACTTAACATTAATCCTACCAAGCCTGCAGCAAACGGGGTTGCCATGGAGGTCCCCCCCATTTTGGCATAACCATTCGCATTACTGGTATAGACCGTACTTAACAACCCACCATTGGAATATCCTCCGGGGGCCGCAATGTCCACATATGGGGTGGCTCCGTTGAAATTCGAAAAACTAGACCGTTGGTCGTTTGCATCCACAGAACCCACGCATATAACATTATTATAGGCTCCAGGATAATGCAGTGTGGTAACATTACTATTGCCGGCAGCGGCTAGAAAAACTACATTTGGATAGGCATCAATAAGGGTCTGAAATGCTTGAGAAGGGCTTGTCCCTCCAAAAGACATACTAACAACGTGTGCGCCGTTTTCGCAAGCCCATTGTACCCCAGCATAACCATACCATACGGAACCCGATGAGCTGGCATTATTCGGAGTACATTTAACACCGATCAACTCTACATTCGCGCCAAGTCCGGCTATACCGATAGCATTGTTGATATCAGCTGTTGCCAACCCTGCACAATGGGTTCCATGAGACCATCCTTGGTCTTGGGTATAGGTTTGCGGAGGAGCCGCATTGTTATCGTTATCCGCGACATCGTATTGTTTAAAAGCCGTTAAATCACTATGGGTTGAGTATACTGCGTTATCGACGATGGCAATTTTTACTTCATTACGTCCTTTGGTTATATCCCAAGCGTTTTCCGATCCCACTAAGGTGTGGTACCATTTATTGGTGCCAGTGTGGTTGGGGTCATTAGGTACAAATCCAGTAGAATAAATCGGTTCTTTCTCAACATACTTTATTTGCGCTACTTTTTCTAGTTGATTAAGGTAAAGGTAGATATTCGCATCGTCTTCAAAATAAATGCGATAGATGTTCTGAAGGCTAGGTTTGAAGGTAAAATAAGAAGGGCGCTCAAGTTTCGTAACATGAGCTTCTGCGAAAACAGTTTTTAGATATGGGTAATTATTGATGTTGTCTTGTAATGCGAAATCATTTTGATTTCGTTGACGTTGGTTCAAAAAATTTGGTTGAATTGCCCCTTTAATTTCAAACATAAGCACGCCGGGATGAAAGGCTTGCTGAGCTGAAATTGAATTAAGTAAATAAAAGGATGATACTAGGACAATAAGGGTAAGAATTCGCATGGTTAAAGGTTTCTACGAAAATACTAAAAAAGGAATTATTTACCATAAAAAAACCCCGTTCAAGAACGGGGTTTACTAATAACGTTAAAGAAAATTAATAATTCCAAATATCGCTTTCCCAATTGCGAATGGTCTCTCTAATTTCTTGGGCCTTTAACAAGGCATCTACTCCAGTACGAACATCATTGATATCCTGATCAAACTTCTCGGAGGCCTTGTAAATTTGAGCTGAATAAAGACGTTTCATAAAGAAATCATCGAAAGACATCCATTGTGCATCGTTCTTGTCATTATATACATAATAATTGATAATAACATTACGCAAATGCGGGAAATACAACCAAAACAGCTCGCGTTCCACAATGTACTTTGATTCGGTTGGTTGAAAAGGTTTGAAGGTAATAACCCCTAATTTATCCTTTTCATAATCTCCGATGACACCTTTTGGATTTACATTAAGAACCGTTGAATACCGCTCCATTTCAAATGCCTGTGTATTCTTC
>JBEGMB010000128.1:0-4756 GCA_041183245.1 Bacteroidota bacterium | reverse complement strand
CCTTAGAATGGTTGGAATTGGATATTAATAATTTTGTATGAGGAAGAGTTTAAACTTTAACACGTTAAACCTATTAATTGCAATTTGCTTTATCATTTTTTCATCTAGTTGCAGAAAAGACAAAGTCCCCCATAGCGCTTCACTAGAGCATATATTATTCGAACTTATTCCCGGAAGTACCTACCACGATCAAAACGCAACGTGGTGGGGCTATAACCAACAAAAAATTGTTCGATACGAGGATAAGATCTTTATGGCAGTTATTAATAATGACAACCTTGTTAATGGCTATCCCAATGCTAGTAATCCATCTACAGCCTATATATATTGCAAGACCGATCAAGGGAATTGGGTAAAAGGAGCCGGCCTACCCACTTCTCGACCGGTTAACTTGCTGATAGATTCTCAGGGGATTCTGCATGTAATTTTATTTGAACCCACAGAGGTAGACCCTACGGAGAATGGCTCGTTGGGAAGACTTAAACATTATTGGTTCCCTCATTCCTCTACGGGCAATATTGATACCCATTTGTATGAGATCATTGAAAATCATAATCAAGGAGAACCAGAATCAGTAAATATTCGGATTGGATCCACCATTAGTTCCGATAATAAAATGTATGTGTCATTCGGAATCAATCAAGATGTTAAGGTCTACAGCAAGGAAGAAAACACGAGTACTTGGGTTGAAGAACTCGCAGGACAAAACCTGGGAAACTCCTATTACTATCCGTTTATCGCCACCACCTCAAATGGACCTTGTATTTTAGCAATTCAGGATGATTATGTAGGTCCCGGTTTACCGGCTATTTACCACAAGAATAAACTTTTTTACCGCTTTAACGGGAGTTGGATTAACCAAACCCTCCTTGATTTAAGCACGCACCCACTTGCCGCTTCGAGAAACAGGCTCGCAGATAATTGCGAGTTATTTGTTACGTCTGATAATCGGGTACTCGGGATTTATCAAAGCTATCTTGAGCCTAACATTGATTGGAAAGCCACTTATACTCAAATAGAACTTGCCCCTAGTGGAAATGTTATTTCTACCCCGCTGAATCTAGAATCTGATGAAATTAATAGGATTAGAATTATAGAACACCATGGGGAAATCTATTACATATGCATCAAATACGACAAGTTATTTATTAAAAAGGGAATCAATGGGCCCCTAACACTTATTAATACCCCCTCATTTACATCTGGTAATTACATATACCTCAGCAACCGAATGAACAGTGCGAACCTTAACTCAAATTACATTGATATTTTACTTTTGAATGGCAACGTGGCAGAATACCCTAATGCTGCTAATTATTATGTACGGATCCCCACTAGTCAATTAGCAAAGCTTTAGCAAAAGAGAAAATATGCAAAACAAATAGGGGTCACATGCTAACACATCGAAACTGAGATTTTACCTCCTCAACCTTTTGCTTGATTTCTGCTAAATCCTTACCCAACAGCGTCACATGTCCCATTTTACGGAAAGGTTTAGTGTATTTTTTACCATACAAATGCAAATAAACACCTTGCATTTTCAAGACCTGCTCCAATCCCAAGTATTCTGCCGGACCTTCATGCCCTTTTTCCCCCACAACATTCAACATGGCTCCAGGAATAAGTAAGCCTGTATCTCCCAACGGTAAATTCAAAATTGACCTTAAGTGCTGAGCAAACTGCGAAGTGTAGCAACACTCAATGGTATGATGTCCCGAATTGTGCGGACGTGGAGCGATTTCATTGACCAATAATTCTCCAGTTTTAGTAAGGAAGAATTCTACCGCCAACAAGCCCACCATGTTTAGCTTTGATATCACCTGTGTAGCGATTTCCTGCGCCTTAGCTTCAATCTCTTTAGAAATTGCTGCCGGAGAAAACTGAAATTCGACCAAATTTGCTTCTGAATTGAATTCGCATTCCACTGCATCAAAAGTCTTTACTTCACCAGCTTCATTCCGTGCAACAATGACAGATATTTCTTTTTCGAAGGGAATCATCGCTTCAATCACAGAAGGGGCGGCAAACCGCTTATCCCAATCCATTTGAGAACGTATAATTTTCACCCCTTTACCGTCATACCCACCAACTCGCATTTTTTGAACAAACGGAAACTCCATTGGAGCCTGTAGTCCATTTGAATCAGTTGTTAACTGGAAGTTAGCAGTTGGAATTTGATGCGTCTTATAAAATTCTTTTTGTACTCCCTTATCGCGAATTAATTCCAGCACCCGAGGTTGCGGATAAACCTTTTTCCCAAGTGCTTCCAATTCATAAAGCGCTTCAATCGACACATTTTCAATTTCAACGGTAATTAAGTCGAACGCTGATCCAAAATCAAGTACCGTTTGCTTATCGGTAATAGAACCTTTAGTAAATCCATGGGCAATCTTGGCGCAAGGTGCGTTTATATCATTTTCTAAGCAATGAATTTCAACATCCAAGTCAATCGCTTCCTGAATCAACATTCGACCTAATTGTCCGCCACCTAGTAAGCCAATCTTTTTATTCATACTAAACACCCAATTTATCACAAAGATAGCCATTCAAGCGCTTGTTATCCTATCTTGGTTTTTGCTTTTTTAGTACCTTTGCCATAATTACATCATGGAACATATTCAAATACACGATAAAACGTTCATTCCATATTTAAGTCAAACGGACATTCTATCGGCCGTGGATAACTTAGCGCAGCAAATTAATAAAGACTACCTAGGGAAAGATCTCATCTTTCTTTCTGTCTTAAATGGTGCCTTTATGTTTACATCCGATTTAATGAAAGGAATCACACTTCCTTGTGAAATTTCCTTTATGAAGGTCAGTTCCTACGCGGGAACAGAATCTACCGGACGCGTAGATGAATTAATTGGCTTAACCAGTACCATAAAAGACCGTCATGTTATCATTATTGAAGACATTGTTGACACCGGAATCACGATAGATAAAGTAATCAAACTACTTACGATTCAAGAACCTTCCTCCATCGAAGTCTGCGCTACCTTATTCAAAAAAGAGGCGTACAGAGGTCAGCATCCACCAAAATATTTTGGGTTTGAAATTCCAAATAAATTCGTTGTCGGATATGGCTTAGACTACGATCAATACGGAAGAAACTTACCAGCCATTTACCAAGTGAAATCTTAGAGACCTATGTTAAATATTGTATTATTTGGCCCTCCGGGGGCAGGAAAAGGCACACAATCCGAACGACTCATCGAACGCTATGGATTAGTTCATTTATCTACAGGTGATATCTTTCGTTACCATCTAAAAAATGAAACGGAATTAGGTAAACTAGCGCGCACTTTTATGGATCAAGGTCACCTTGTTCCTGACGAAGTTACAATCAACATGTTGAAAGACGAAGTATTGAAACAAACGGACCCCAAGGGTTTTATTTTCGATGGATTTCCTAGAACGAATCCGCAAGCTCATGCCCTTGACACCTTGTTAAAGGAACTAAACACCTCAATCACTGTAATGTTAGGATTAGAGGTTGAAGAAGAAGAACTTAAAGCTCGACTAACAAATCGTGCACTAAGCAGTGGTCGAGCAGATGATGCCGACCCTGAAATAATTGCTAACCGAATTGCTGTATACAACCGTGAAACTGCACCTGTTAAGGAATTCTATGCAGCACAAAATAAATACATGGCAATTGATGGAATCGGCACAATAGATTCCATAACAGAGCGGCTGTATTCCGCAATTGATTCAAAAAAATAATGGCTTCAGACAATTTCGTTGATTACGTTAAAATCCATACTAAATCAGGTAACGGCGGAGGCGGTTCAACCCATTTTAGAAGAGAAAAATATATCCCTAAAGGAGGACCTGACGGTGGTGACGGCGGACGAGGAGGACATATTATTGTTCGAGGGAACAAACAACTTTGGACCCTACTCCATCTAAAATACAACAAGCACATCAAGGCGGACCATGGGGTTCACGGTTCTGGGCAATTAAAAACGGGTGCACAAGGGAAAGATAGCTATATAGAAGTTCCATTGGGAACAATAGCCAAAGATGCGGAGACGGGCGAAGTATTGTTTGAAATCACTGAGGACGGTGAAGAACGAATCATTGAGCGCGGCGGTCGTGGCGGACTCGGAAATAACCACTTTAAATCACCAACCAATCAAACACCTAGATTTGCACAACCCGGCGAATCCGGCATGGAAGGATGGAAGATCTTAGAATTAAAAATCCTTGCGGATGTTGGGTTAGTTGGATTTCCAAATGCCGGTAAAAGCACCTTACTATCCGTACTTTCTGCAGCTAAACCAGAAATTGGAGATTATCCATTTACCACACTAAGACCGAATTTGGGCATTGTATCATACCGTGACCATCGATCGTTTGTGATGGCAGACATTCCAGGAATTATTGAGGGGGCGCATGAAGGCAAGGGCCTCGGATTGCGATTCCTTCGACATATTGAACGAAATTCTGTGTTGCTATTCATGATTCCAGCAGATAGTGACGACATTAAAAAAGAATATAAGGTCTTATTGAAGGAACTGAAAACGTATAATCCGGAATTAGTGCATAAGACGCGCATGCTAGCCATTACCAAAAGCGACATGCTGGATGAGCTAATGATGAAACAAATGACAAAATTACTCCCAAAAGATCTACCTGTTTGCTTTATCTCTGCAGTAGCTCAAACGGGATTGTCCGAATTGAAAGATATGGTTTGGAAAGCACTGACTGAATGATAGAATGGCTTGAGCATATAGATCAAGAACTTTTACTC
>JBEGMB010000127.1:0-4137 GCA_041183245.1 Bacteroidota bacterium | reverse complement strand
CACTAGCAACTATTGGAATGTATTATTTCATGGTAGTTGAATGGAAAATGAACATTGGTGGTAAACCTAATTTCTCTTATGTAGAGAATATTTTGGCGTTCATTCCGATTTCTTTTGAATTTACCGTGTTGTGTGCTGCGCATGGTATGGCAATAACTTACTTGTTGCTCAATAGAACTTTACCGGGTATGCCTGCACAAAACCCAGACCCGAGGACAACAGATGATAAATTTGTAATGGAAATTAGGTTGTCCGATAACCATGGTGTTTCAGAAGAGAAGTTGGATGAGTTGTTAAAAGACACTGGATTTGTTGAGTTAGATAAGAAAATAATCGAATAAGAATTAAGGAGAATAATGAAAAAGTCCTTTTTGAAAATAGTTGGAACTGTAGCCGTAAGTGTACTCGTTTTGAGTTCCTGTACATCCAATGCAGATAGCCCGGGTCTAGAATATATGCCCGACATGTATCGTTCACCAGCGATTGAAGCCTATGTTGATTATGGCGAAGTTCGTGGTCGTATCGATGAATCAAAGAAAACCCGCTTAACGGCAATGGCACCTCCAGCATTTACTATCCCATATTTTGGTACAGATAGCATAGAGGTTAAATTAATGATGCCATACACTCGCTTGGCGAATGAGTCATTTAAGGCTAGCCACGGAATGTACAGTGATCAACTCACGCGAGAAGATCATTACGCGGCTGCGGCAGCGGACAAGAACATGTTGATGCTCAATGCCGGAAATGCAGAAGCAATTTTAGGAAAAGGAAAGGAATTGTTTACTGCGATGTGTCAACACTGTCACGGAGAGAAAGGGGATGGTAACGGCCCAATGGTTACTTCCGGGGCGTACTCAGGTGTGCCTAATTATGCAGAACGAGCGGCTTTATCTGATGGCCAAATGTTTTATTCGATATATTATGGAAAAGGCATGATGGGAGCTCACCGTTCCTTATTGAATAAAAAGGAAATTTGGACAGTAATTCATTACGTCAGAACCCTCCAATCAGCTGATTACGGGAAGTTTAATGCGGATGGTACAACAGCTGTCAAGGATACAACAAAACAAAACTAAGATCATGGAATTTACAATTACTAAAAAAGCGAAAAACACAGCCTTCGGACTGATTGGGGTTGGAGCCTTATTAGCCATTGTTGGAATTATTAGCAACATTGGTGAAGCACATTTTGTCACTCGCCTTATGACGAATGGTTTAATAAATGCCTTTTTCTTTTTTGCAATTGGCTTAGGTGCGTTGTTTTTTCTAGCCTTAAACTACGCTACTGAAGCTGGTTGGTATGCAGTAGTAAAGCGTGTAATTGAATCCGTAGCTCTTTATTTGCCTTATGGTATTGGAATATTTGGGGTTGTTTTATTAACCATTTCATTTATGAAAGGTGCACACATCTACACATGGATGGATTCTCATACCGTGGCTGAGGACAAGCTAATTCAAGGGAAGTCACCATACTTAAATCTTGCATTCTTTTGGATTCGTACTTTAGTATACTTCGCGGTGTATTTATTGTTCTTGCGCGGATTTAGAAAGCGTTCATTGTTGGAGGATCAAGTAGGCGGAACAGAAATCCATTTTACAAACTATAGAAAAGGAGCCACCTTCTTAGTGTTTTTCGCGGTGTTTAGTTCAACATCTGCATGGGATTGGTTAATGTCTATTGATGTGCACTGGTATAGCACCTTATTTGGATGGTATACCTTCGCAGGAATGTGGGTTTCGGCTATGGTAGTTATTGTATTAACTACGATTTATTTAAAGAAGCTAGGTTACTTAGAGAATGTAAATGATTCGCATATCCATGATATAGGCAAATGGATTTTTGCTATTTCTTTCCTTTGGTCATATTTATGGTTCTCACAGTATATGCTAATTTGGTATGCAAACATCGGAGAAGAGGTCGTTTATTATGTGATGCGTACAGAAAACTATAAGTATTTGTATTTTGGTATGTTCTTTATAAACTTCGTTTTTCCGATGTTGATTTTAATGTCAAGAGATGCGAAACGAGATGCCGGAGTACTAATGTTTGTTGGGTTGGTGATTTTAATTGGACATTGGCTTGATGTTTATATTATGGTATCCGGAGGGTCACTTGGCGCAAATTGGCATATTGGTATGTTAGAAATTGGCTTACCAGTTATGATGGCAGGAATATTTATTTTGATTTTGTTAAAGAATCTATCGAAAGCCCCATTAACGCCGGTGAATCACCCGTTTTTGGATGAGAGTATACATCATGAATTTTAATGAAAATTAGCGGAAGAAATGGAAAATAAATTGATAATGATCTTGATTGTGGTAATAGGAGCTATTGCCATATCACAGCTTGTTCGGGTTTATGAATTAACGGCAAAGTTGAGAAAACAGGGTGAACATGAAATTCCAACACGTGATAATTACTTGAATTCTAAGTTGATGCTCGCCTTTATGGTATTTCAGTTTGGCGGGTTCATCTACTTGATGATGAAGTACGGTTGGACCGGCAGAGGTCCTGCCGCATCGGTTCAAGGAGAGGCAACAGATTGGTTGTTGAATTTGAATTTTGTTATTATTATAGCAATCTTCTTCTTTACTAACTTTCTGTTATTCTATTTCTCTTATAAGTACGTAAAGAAACCAGGAGTTAAGGCATACTATTATCCGCACAACAATAAATTAGAAATGTTATGGACGGTGGTACCGGCTGCAGTTCTTGCGGTGATAATTATTTTAGGGTTAAGAACTTGGAATGAAGTTACTTCCGCCTCTCCAAAAGATGCTATCCAGGTTGAGCTTTATTCTAAACAATTTGATTGGACTGCGCGTTACGCAGGAGGAGATAACACCTTAGGTAAAACTGATTATAAATTGATTCTCGGAAACAACGAATTAGGACTAATGACAGCGGCGACAATAGATTCATCTATATTGGCTATGCGTCAAGGAGCAGGAGGGATTTTAGACATTAAAAAGTTGCTAAATAACCGGGACACGGTATTAACCGATTCATTAACCGCGGTTCTTAGAAAGGATTTAGGAAGTAAAGAACGTCTATTGCGTTTGTTAACACAAATGAAATCAACACACAACGCCTCTCTAGATAAACATGCATATGATGATATTATTCAAAAAGACACTCTTTATTTGTGTGTAAATAAACCATACGAGTTTTCTCTTCGCTCAAAAGATGTTATACATTCCGCATATTTCCCACATTTTAGAGCCCAAATGAATACTGTTCCAGGATATGGAACGCGTTTGAAGTTTACGCCAAATAAAACCACGGAGGAGATGCGAACCATTAAGAACCTCCCAACGTTTAATTATGTGTTAATGTGTAATAAAATTTGCGGGGGAGCGCATTACAAAATGAAGTTAATGGTAGTCGTATTAGATGAGGCAGCGTATAATGCATGGATGAAAGGAAGGGCAGCCAAAAACTTTAAGGCCACCTATTTTCCTGCGCCAGCAGCTCCAGCAGCAACCGCTACTCCTGCAAAGGATACCGTTAATACAGCAATGAATTAATTAATAAAGATTTAAACTCAATAAACATGGCTTCAGCAGCACACGATGTACATTCTCATGATCACCATGATCATCATCATGAAGAAAGTTTTGTTTCAAAATATATTTTTAGCCAAGACCATAAAATGATTGGTAAGCAGTTCTTAATAACTGCTGTTTTTATGGGATTAGTAGCTATGCTCTTGTCTATTTTATTTAGAATTCAATTGGCATGGCCAGGAGAAAGTTCAGACTTTTTGAATTTCTTTTTAGGAGATCAATGGGCCCCTGAAGGCGTACTGAAAGAAGACATGTATCTTGGATTGGTTACGATACATGGAACCATTATGGTGTTTTTCCTCCTAACCGGCGGACTTTCTGGAACCTTTTCCAACATTCTAATTCCTTTGCAGTTGGGAGCTCGTGACATGGCTTCTGGATTCTTGAATATGTTGTCCTATTGGTTTTTCCTATTGTCTTCTTTAATTATGTTCCTTTCATTATTTGTAATGAATGGATCCATTTTTGGCATTGATTTCCCAGGGGATTGGGGAACTATTGGTAATGGTCCCGCGATGGCAGGGTGGACAGTATACCCACCTTTGTCTGCCTTACCGCAAGCAGTTT
>JBEGMB010000126.1:0-19735 GCA_041183245.1 Bacteroidota bacterium | reverse complement strand
GGATTCTGGTTCTGTATGAGCATCCTTCACTTTAACGGCTTGCTTCTTAACCGTTTCGGTTACTTTGCCTCCGGTAAACTTGCATGACAAGCGAACCGACCCATCTTCATTATATTGCGTGTAAAGTCCTTCAACCTTGCCTTTTTTCAAGCCATAGGAAGCTTCTAATTGCCCATTATCGTAATAGTGCTTTACCGTTCCTGTTTCTTTACCCTCGTCATCAAAGGTGGCTTGATATGCTATGGTTCCATTTTCATGATAGCGAATCAACTCTCCTGAAAATGTATTATCACCGAAGGAACCTTTTTCCTTTACTTTACCGTTTGAAAAATATCGTGTATAGTTTCCATTGGGTCTGTTATTCAAATAATTCCCTTTTAGCTTGACGGTTTTCCCATCCTTATTGTATTTAATCCAAACTCCCGTTTTGCGTCCGTGATGGTAGGTGCCTTCTTCAATAATGGCATTAGATGCATAGCCTGATTTTGGACGATCCTTTCCCCGAACAACCCACTTTCCATGTTTTTTTCCATCCTCATCTTTTAAATTTTGAGCCCAAGAAACATGAGAACACATGAAATAAATTACTGTAAAAAAGAATAAAAATCTAGCCTTCATACTTAATGTAAAATTAAATTAAATTGTGAATAACAAACCTGAATCTGTAGATAATGACCCAAATTTGTTATTAATTTTGTTGTTCATGTTAAGTATTTCTCCCTCAGATATCACGGTGCAAAAATTGCATCATTATTTACTTGGAGCGGTTGGTCCTAGGCCTATTGCTTTAGCTTCAACAATTGACTTAAACGGTGAAAAGAATTTAGCACCTTTTAGTTTTTTCAATGTATTTAGTGCAAACCCACCGATATTAATTTTCTCTCCAGCACGTTCAGGACGGACTAATTCGTTGAAGGATACTTACAACAATGTAAAGGCCCATCCTGAAGTGGTTATTAATGTGGTCACTTACCGTATTGTTGAGCAAGTTAGTTTGGCTAGTTCTCCGTATGCTCCAGGAATCAGCGAGTTTGAAAAGGCGGGACTTACCCCTATACCTTCAGATTTAGTTAAACCCTTTCGAGTAAAAGAATCGCCGGTACAGTTTGAGTGCAAGGTTAATCAAGTTATTGAACTGGGTACGGAAGGAGGCGCAGGCAATCTGATTATTTGTGAAGTGTTAAGGATGCATATCGATGAATCCATATTGGATGAGAACAATCAAATTGATGCGCACAAAATCGACCTTGTTTCCCGCATGGGAGGCGATTGGTATTGTCGTGCCGATTCCAACAGTATGTTTGAAATTAAAAAGCCGATCACTACGTGTGGCATTGGATATGATGCACTTCCAGCTGACTTATTAAATAGCAGCGTATTATCGGTAAGTGACTTAGCGCGTTTGGCTGGGATAGAGAATCTGCCCGACGAAACGGAGGTAAATGAATACAAGCTCACCGAATTAAGTGACATTTTTATGACGCATGTAGATGATGCGGTACGCTTAGAGAAGGCTTTACATGAACGAGCAAAAGAATTATTAATAGCAAATAAATTAACCGAAGCTTGGCTCACGCTTCTCAGTTTTAATCATTAACAAATCGATATGAATCAGCTTAAATTAACGAACGTACGAATCAAATTAATTCATCCAACACAACAAGTAACTGAAAAATTTTCTAAAAGAGAATTCGTAGTTACTGATGGTGTAGACAGCGATTATCCGCAACATATTATTCTTCAAGCTACACGCGACAAGTGCAGTTTATTGGATCAATTCAAGGTGAATGATATGGTAGATGTTGCCATTAACATCCGTGGACGTGAATGGACAAGTCCACAAGGAGAGATTAAGTATTTTAATTCCATTGAAGCATGGAGAATTGAGCCATCTTCAGGACAAGCTCCTTCAGCTGCACCAAGCGGTATGAGTGATTTTGGTATTTCTAGTCCAAGTTCAACTCAAAGCCCATTAGAGTCTTCTTCTGAGGAATCAGATGACCTTCCTTTTTAATCGGTAGTATCCGATTTATATTTAGCCTTATACTTCTGGTATAGGGCTTCTTGAAAGTTCATCGAGGTTTGGATTTTTCCGTTCAAAAGTACAGTTGTCACTTGGTTGGTTTTCATATCCAACGCGGGGCCTTTTGAAACGAATATCGTGGCGGATTTACCAAGTTCAATGCTTCCGAATTGTTGATCGATTCCCATTATTTTACAAGAATTAATGGTTATAGCCTCCAGCGCTTGATCTTCCGTTAATCCATAGGCCATAGCTGTTCCTGCCAAAAACGGTAGGTTCCTAGTATTCATAGCCTCCATTCCACCTTCATTTTGCAAGCAAAATAAGACGCCCATTTTAGCAAGCATTGCCGGTAGGCGATATGGTAAGTCCACCGGGTCTTCATCATGTTCAGGTAAGCGATGCAGCCGTTGAATCATCACAGGGATGTCAGCATCAATAAATCGCTGCCCGAGTAAGTAGGCATCGTCTCCCCCCACAAGCACGGGATAAGGCAATTTAAACTCTTGAACAAAAGCTATTACATCAATAATTTGTTGTGCATCGTTCGCATGAATATATACGCGTTTAGTACCTAAAAAACACTCCTTCATTGCCTCAAGTCGCTGATCGAACGGAATCACTTTAGCATTCGCATAGGTACTCGCTAATTGAAAAAAATTAGTGATTTCCTTTAATTCCTTAATATATTGCTCATTCTTTGATTTCGGCTCAGGCTCTGCCCACCATCCCCCACCGAACGTGGTGTTAGGCCAATTCACATGTATGCCGTCATCACTTTTTGCGGTTGCGTCTTCCCAATTCCATCCCCCCATAAACATGACAGAGGACGTACCAGAAACATACCCTCCCCTCGGCGTACTTTGAACTAAGAGCACCCCGTTTGTTTTAACGGTTTCAACCACTTTGGATTCCGCATTAAAGGCAATTTGAGACCTAATATGAGGATTAAACTCCCCTACTTCATTATAATCATTTGAAGCACGTATTGCTTCTATCTCCGTTAATCCGAGTGTGCTATTCGGGGCTACAAACCCGGGATAAATGTGCTGCCCTGTTGCGTCAATGATTGTATCCCAGTCTTTGGGGTTGTAGGTAGAAGAAAGTGCGTTTTTAATTCCGGTAATTTTTCCATCCACCATTTCTAGTAGTGATGCCGTAATTTCTTGCCCAACTACTGGATGTAAATGTCCATTCACAATAAGAATACGTTGCGCTGAAAACCCTATGCTAGCCAATAAACCTGTTAAAAATAGAATCGTTTTCATGTTAATGTAAATTTTCTGTTTCAGACCCTTCCTCTCCCACGGTATCACAATGGAAATGTTTTTTCTTACGCTTAATGAATGGCGCTTTAGGCTCTGCCTGCACATCCTTTGCTAGCATTTTACCAATGATGCGCATTTTCTCGGCTTGATTTTGAGCCTGAAGCATGAGGTCTTGCTCCTGATCAAAATAGAACACCCCTTCAATCATCGTAGATTGCACCTTGGCCTCTATAGAAAGTGGATTCGTAGTCCATAACACCAAGTCGGCATCCTTACCCACTTTAATACTTCCTGTTCGATGATCTAAATGCAATAATTTTGCAGGGTTTAGCGTAACCATTTTCCATGCTTCAATTTCTGAAACCCCTCCATATTTGACTGTTTTTGCTGCTTCCTGATTCAGTCTTCGTCCCATTTCCGCATCGTCAGAATTAATCGCAACCGTAATTCCCTGTTCATGCATTAGGGCCGCGTTATATGGAATCGCATCGTTTACTTCAAATTTATAGGCCCACCAATCGGCGAAGGTAGAACCACCAACACCGTGCGCTTTCATTTTGTCTGCTACTTTATATCCTTCCAGAATGTGCGTAAAGGTATTCACCTTGAATCCCATAGAATCCGCTACTTTCATCAACATGTTTACCTCACTTTGCACATAAGAATGGCAAGAAATAAAGCGTTTTCCGTCTAAGATTTCGTTCAGTGTTTCGAGTTCAAGATCCATCCTGTAGGATCCCGACATTCGCTGTATGCGGTACTGTTTTGCTCTGTAAAAGGCATCATAAAAGACCTGTTCAACCCCCATCCGCGTTTGAGGAAAACGAACAACATTTCGATCACCCCAATTCGATTGCTTCACATTTTCTCCGAGCGCACATTTTATAAATCCTGGGGCATCATCAATTTTCATTTCTTCGGGTGTAGTACCCCATTTCAATTTAATGAGCGCAGATTGTCCGCCGATGGCATTGGCCGATCCATGTAATAATTGCGCTGCGGTTACTCCACCCGCCAATTGACGATAAATTGAAATATCTTCTGGGTAAACGACGTCACCGATGCTAACCTCAGCAGAAACCACTTGTCCACCTTCATTAACTCCTCTTGAAATCGCAATATGAGAATGCTCATCGATGATTCCTGAAGTTAAGTGCATGTTCGCACCATTAATGATACGTGCTCCAGAAGGATACGGCGGTTTTTTAGCCCCCACGTAAGTGATTTTTCCTTGTTGAACAATGACATACCCCTTTTCTATAATACCCTCAGACTCATTCGTCCAAATAGTAACTTGCTCATAAACGGTTGATTGCTGCGTAAGCATCGCTTTAGAACCATAAGCCATATTTGGAAACCAACTTGTTGGAATGGGATTAGAGTCAATCTTTATTGGAGTTGATACTTCGGTATCTTTTACCCGACGAATAGCAGACCATTGTCCCCAGCTTCCATCCGGATAGGTGATATCTCCTTCCCAAACAGAACCATTAGAGGAAATTTTTCCATGCAGCAAATACATCTTAGACTCGGCATTCGGAAGGGCAAATTGTAGGTTTACGTCCCGGTCTGAAAAGGTAAAAGAAACCGTTGTAATTACTGAATCTTTCTTAAATACTTTGAGTTTAGAATCCCACAAGTCTTTATGCTCAATGAGTGTAACTTTGGGTTTTTGATTCTCTCCGGACACCTTCATTTCAAAACGCTGCCCCTTTAGATTTAAGCTATATGTTCCAAGCACATTCACCAAGTTAGCTGATTGAAGTACGAGGCAATTCCCAAGTGTCCAAGACTCCAACAGGGTAGATTCATAAACAAATGGGTCTTTTGAAAAGACATTAAAACTCGCCAGTTTTGATGCTTCGAGAGTACCTAACATTGAATCTAACCCAAGGTATGATGCAGGCGTTATGGTAAGCGAAGCGAGGATTGAAGAAGGGCTTGTTCCAATTGAAATTAGTTTGCGAATGGTTTTCCAAAAATCAGCCAAGGGAAGACCTTGCGTGGTAATAGCGCTTGAAATTCCTGCATCGGTAAGTATTTTGAAATTATACGGTGCAGCTTCCCAATGTTTTAACTCTTGAATCGAGACATTTTTTGCAACATAGGGGTCGGCAACATCTACCGGTTTGGGAAAAGAAATCGGCACGATGAGTTTTGGGTTCAAGGGTTTTAGCGCATCAACAATGGCGTATTCATCTCCTGCAGTGACATAAACAAAATGACGCTTAAATTCATTCGCTATGCGCTCCGCACGTAAAATATCCCATTTATCCCCAACCTTAAAAACAGCAGGCAAGTTATCATTAGCTACCCAGGGATCCATCGATTGTTTGCCTAAGTCTGCTACAGGGTTCTTTTTATAGAACGCAAGATCGTAAAACGATTGACGTAACAAGGCAATAGATCCCATTAAGGAAGATGGATAGGTTTGTTGTGAAACACCTTTATTGAAGGAATAAAAAAAGGCTGATGCATTTGTGCGTGTGGCTTCCATGGGATTTAAATTCCCTAATGCGATTAAGGGGGCAGAACCCCGGACAATGCCATCGGCTTGATGCGGAACAGCAAACCCAAAACCTTGTTTTTGTAACTCCGTGAATTTATTGTCCGCTAAATTAATTCCATCCACTGCATTTATTTCTGGATGAATGGATTCATTCCAATAATAAGCACCTTCTTTTGATGACTCTAATTGTGGATAGGAACCTTGATGATGAGAAGTAGCTTTAACTACTCCTGCATCGGTATATAATTCTATGAATGATGGAACTACAGTAAGGCCTTCCTTAGCGAATATCACAAAATCTGACGGGATATTTACATTAGTCCCAACCTCTAAAATTCGTTCTGATTGAATTAAAATCGTAGCATTTTCGAGCTTCTTATTCGGACTCACATAAACATCTACATTGGTTAATGCAATTTTTTTCATTTCCGAAGGCGCTACGCCGTTGGTAGGCCGCATTTGTGCATGGCCAACATGGATAAAGCCCAAAAACAGAAGGAAACACGAAATAGGATAAATTAGCTTCATGCCCCAAAAATAAACAATTAAGTGGACTAGATGTATTTACTCGCCTCGCGCTTTGCTAGGCCAGTAAGTTGCTCCGCTTGAACCACCTCAGCAACCCACGATGGATTCCATTTGGACACCTCGCGCAAACTCCAACCAATGGCCTTTTGGATGAAGAACTCCCGCTCTGGTTTAAATCGACAAATGAAATACTGTAGGAGGACTAAATCCGTCTCTGTTCGATAACGCAACTGAAAAATCAAACAAGCCCGACGAATCCAAAAGGAATCATGGGACTCCCATTGCTTAAGTTTCTCTTTCATTTGTTCTGGAAATACGCGTGCGAATTTACCCACTACATTTGGGGCGATACCATCCACCGTATCCCACCACGACTTGGATATAATTAACCACTCAAACAACTCAATATCTGATGCTATAAATTCGTTTGGCTTCCATGTCATCAACCATTCTAAGGCAATGAGCTGACATTCCCGATGTTCTTCCTCCCAAAGTAACTGAATCAAGGTTCTTTTTTCAGTTGAATCAAGGACATCTAAATGATCTTTTTTTAAGGTCTTTAGAATTTCTTTTCTGGGGGTACTCATTACACCATAAAATGGAAATTGATTTCTCATGTAGGCTTCCATTTGTGGAATACGCAGGGGATTAGCCTCATTCCTTAAGGCTTCTTTAATGATGAAAAGTGCTTTCATTAACTTTTAAATAAAAAAAGGCAAATCATAAGCCGGGTTCTGTTCGTTTTGTCACACGTGACGCAACTGCCTATCATTTATCTAGCACTGACGTCGCCATCAGCGTCTATCGACCTACCCTCCGGAATCGAGCGAGCAACTCTTAATGTACAAGACATACTCCGGTATACATGGTCTTTCAGCGCGTAAGGTTTACCCTGCCAACAACATCACTGTTGCTGCGGTGAGCTCTTACCTCCCCTTTTCACCTTTTCCCTGACGAAGCAAGCTTGTCAGGGTAGTTTATTTTCTGCGGCACTTTCTGTATTCATCAAGATGAACCCTTCCCGTTAGGAAGTACACTGCTCTGTGCTGCCCGGACTTTCCTCCCTCCCGTAAATGGGACAGCGATAGGCCGATTTGCCAGGTCAAAGGTACAATTAGAATTTAACTAACGGAAATTCCTTGGATCCATGAATTCCACTAAGGATGATTCGGTAGGTTCCAGTATGTAATAAGTTCAGATCAAGGCTGGAGTTAAGCGCATTATTCAATGAGGTGCTAAGTACTAACCTTCCGGCGTCATCGAAGATTTGCGCCAAATTTAACGGTGATTTTGAATCAATAAATAAGGTTTCATGCACGGGGTTAGGACCAATGGATGCATCAAGGCTTGATTCAATTAAGGAAGCATCTAATCCCAAATAATCCTCTTGATATTCTACTTGATTAACCGTACCGTTAGTCTCTGTTGCTTTAAGCACCCATTCTTTTTCGCCATTAGCAAACCATTCGTATTCAGTACGTTGAATTGGTGGCGTTCCAAACCACTGGCCCGCACCAAAAAATGTTTGGTATACCGAATCAATTTCGGCGATATCGTGTCGTAAACGCAGCGCTTGAAATGTACCTTTAGGGGTTATTATGGTTCCCCATCCATCCACGTTGGTGGTGCGTTGACGATATTGCTTGATTTTAAAGTCAATTACTGGATTTAAATCGATGTAGGTATAGCCTCTGGAATAATGTGAATCATTGTAGTTCAAGGGTAATTTATACCGTGTTTCTATTGTGTCTGATTTAAATGGAACTCCTTGTCCGTTGACGCTTATGGAATATCCCAGTGAGGTAATAGAGTCTGTCATTCGTTTAGTATATTGATTCAAATCACTTAAGGAAACAGGTAAGAATTGAGACAATTGATCCAGTGGTAAATCGTTCGTTGGGTTAAAATAACTCGCTCGATAATTTGTTGGAGCAACGGGTCCATAGGTTCCGAACACCAATAATGAAGCAAAACCAATCGGGTTATACTCTTTAAGGTATTGACTGGTTGCAGATAAGGCGCTAAAATCCCACGTATAATTCGCGCCCGTTGAGGCAAAATCCAACCCCGTGCCGGCTGCTTGAGAAATGCGGACGGTATCACCGGAATTTGCAAAATCCGCTACGCTTATGGTAATTTGTGATGAAATCTCAACGAGAAAACTGAGAAATAAAACTGATAATAAAGCCTTCATTATTTGTAGATTAAAGGTTAAAGGTACATGAAATTGACTAACAAAATAAATTGACTTACTTTTATTGCGTGAATGATGAATCAATCATTTTATCGGAATTAAATCAATTTGAATTGGACCTATCTAAGTTTAATTCCACTGATTTATTGGTGAATATCGAAGCGAAACATGTACTGCCTTTTGAAAAAGAAACGGAAGAGCTAAGGACTGAAGCATCGAAACTCATAAAAACTGCACATCAAAAAGAACGAGAAGAGGGTGTATTTCCCTTGTGTTTATCTGAAGGTATCCTATTCTTGCAGGAAGAAGAGCACCAGCAAAAAATTCCAGTTTTCCTTCATTTATTGAACCCGAAAATCAACCCCGTGTTAAATCAGGTTTCTTGGAATATCACAGCGGATGAATGGATTATAAACCCCTATTTATTGCATGTCCTTTCTTTTGAAGAAACGGAATTTACAGCCCTTGAAAAAAATGAATTATGTGAGCTGTTGACATCCAAAGGATATGATTTGGATGCAAGTATTCGGTACATAGGAAATTTCCATCCGTATCGACACAGTCTATTGAAGGAGGTAATTGAGTTGAAAAAGGAAAGCGATTTAAGTCATTTCGATTTTCTTTATCAAGGGGCACAACGCGTTGAAGAAGCCACCAATAAATCCTTGTCTCCATTACTTTTCGAGGCAGACCACACCCAGTTTCAAGCAATAAAACGGGCGGAGTTGCAACACTTGGTTATTCAAGGTCCCCCAGGCACAGGGAAATCACAAGTAATCGGAAATTTAATCGGTCGGTTTTTAGAAGAAAAAAAGCAGGTGCTTCTCTGTTCTCAAAAGCGTCAAGCATTAGAAGTGATTGCGTCTAAATTAACAGATTGTGGGCTCGGAGAATTAATGCTGATGAGGAACTCGCAGGACGGGATAAAAACTAGTATTCAATCCTTAGCGAGAAGTTGGGAAGCGATAGAAAAACCAATAGATTCGATGGAGCAAGACTTTTCAAGTACCATTCGCTTGAACTGGCTCCAAGGCCAACTGGACCTCTACCACAAGGACGGATTAATTGGGAAGATGAGCCCAAAGGACTTTATTACCGCGACACGAATCGGAGAAAGAAAGTACACAGGATTTCATGCAGGTATGCCGAGTTACTCGGAATGGTTAACCTATAAGCCTATAATTTCGTCTATTCCTGATTCGGTATTGCAAACGCTGCGTATGATCAAAGGAAATTTGAACTTGGAAAACACCTTTGAAACACGTCTAAAAACTCTTCAGCATATACAATCGGAGCTAACCCATTTACAATGGCGGCATTTAAGCTGCAGTGAGATTCTTGATCAGGCACAAGTGGCACAGACCGTTCATTTATTTTCAAATGATACTGCGCAGCGCTGTTTGCCGTGGATGAAGCACCGAAGTAAAATCAACCGACTGATTAAGAAATTGGAACTTGCTGAGACACAGCTCCAACAGAAAGAGCATGCGCTTACTTCGTGGAAAAAATTACCTTCGATCGCTTTGTTAAGTGGGCTACGTAAAGAACTTTCAAAAGGTGGCTTGTTTAAGAACTTCAATCAGCTTCGAATAAAACGAAACTGGTTGACTGACTCAACTACTGATATTGGGGTATTAATTGAACTAACTGAAATATACCATTCCTTACTTGATGATCGCTTAAACGCTCAAATGGAATTAATTTCGCTTGGATTAACGGATATTCGGACTGATATCACAGCCTACATGACCTTTAACACCTTGTATGATGGAAACTTGTATGAACAATACCAAGCACTTTCTAAACAAGAACGAAGTTTCTATGGTACAAATCATTCAATGATTCAAGGCATTGCGCAAGCAATTAAACAACAATTCGCAAGGAATTCTGATGCACCCGTCTATGAAAACATAGCTCATCTTATAACTAATTTCCATAGCTGTATTCCTCATTTAAAAGCATGGGATCAGATCCCCAGTTCCATCACTGCACCCCTTAATGAATTCGATACCCTTCAAGCCTATGAAGAGGCTGTAATTTCTTCCGATTGGAACAGATTTATTGCCCAATTCCCAGGAATGAAGGAATTTCTTTCGCTTTCCATTGCAGATGAATTAGCCCGAATTAAGGCGAATAGAAAAAATACTCAAGAACGAATTGTTCATCAGATTTTGGTAGATCGTAAAAACACCTTTGATGCATATCATCGATTAATAGCCTCTCCTAACGGTAAATTAACGGCAAGTGAAAAGACATTAAAAAATGAATTAATTATTGGAAAGAGAATCCTTTCAAGGCTTTTTAGTCGAAAAAGAAATTTTCCTGCCTTACGCACCATATTGGAAAGTGAAGCTTCACATTGGATTTCTTTATTGAAGCCCATTTGGCTGAGTAGTCCGGTGCAAATCGCTATGGATTTACCTTTGATTAAAAACCGTTTTGATGTAGCAATAATTGATGAGGCGAGTCAGTTGTTATTGTCTCATTCGTTAGGTGCGATTTATCGGTCAAATCAATTGATTGTGGCCGGCGATTCTATGCAAATGACCCCTTCTGCCTTTTTTCAGCGAGGAACTTCTAATGCGCTCACCCTACTTGATCAGGCAGCATTCAATTTACCTCAAAGTCCATTAAAATTTCATTACAGAAGCCAACACGAGGAGTTGATACAATTTTCGAATCGGCATTTTTATAACAATGAACTCATTGTTTTACCTAGCTATCCAAGCTATCAAGCCATCACATCCATCTATCTTCCTGGTAATCATTATAAAGATGGAATAAATATAATCGAAGCGCAGGCTGCAAAAAACCTATTAATTGAAAAATTAGGATTAAAAGAGGCCCGTATTGGATTAGTAGCGTTCTCAGAAAAGCAACTTAAAGCCATTATTTCTTTGTGCACAGCTACTGAACGAATCGCGATTGAATTAGCACTTGAATCCGATGCGCTATTTTTAAAAACTGCAGAACAAGTTCAAGGGGATGAATGTGATGAAATCATCATATCCTTTGGCTATGGATATAATGAAGATGGAAGATTTGATTTACGGTTTGGCCCCTTAACTCAGGAGGGTGGCGATAAACGACTTAACGTGTTATTCAGTAGAGCAAAGCGTAAAATCCATTTTATTCATTCGGTACGAGCTGAAGATTTTCCAATCAGTGAAAACCCAGCAATCCATGTGTTAAAACAATGGTTTTCTTATGTTGAACAAACCAAATCAGCCTCTGATTCCATACGAATCCTTAATTTAAGGAACAATCAGATTGATGGACGCGAAATTCAAATCCAACGCTGGATTGATTTATCTCCCAACGTATTCGATCTAATCACCTACGAAGCGATCTTAAGCGCAAGAGGTTGGATTATTCGAGAGGAGGCGTTTTCTTCGGCACCGGATCATACCCGTGTCCTCCCTTTGGATGACAGCGTGAAATTCGCTTAGTACCTAACCAAATGCCTTTAACTGGACCCCACACTTGAATGGCTTCAATCATATAGGAAGAGCAGGTCGGTGTATATCTACAACTTGGGGGGAGCAAGGGTGAAATAACCCACTGATAAATTCGGACTAAAAAAATAAAGGGAAAACCCAGGATTTTCTTTAACATTTCCACAGTCAAATATACGGATTAAAAAACGGATGTTTGTAACTGAGATCCCGTAACGCGTTAGCAAACGAGTTATTCCTTAATTTCACCTCCATGAATTTATTCCGATTTCTTCTTATCATATCACTGAATTATTCGTTTTTCATGCAGGCTCAAACGTGGACACACGAACAGTTAGAAGTTAAAACTAAGAACACCTTAAACCGCGTAATGCGTTCTGATGACCTGTTCGAAGACCGCTGGGTTGAATTGCCGCAAGCTAAGTTTTGGAGACGCATCATGACCTTATCTCCCGATTCTTGCATTATTAATGTTGCCAAAAATCGTACGATACTTGAGACCATGGCATTCAAACAGTGGCGAATAAAAACCGAAACCGAAAAAGCGCAATATAAGGCCACATTACGTAAAAACTTTGGCTTAGATTCTACAGAGGAACTCTATGTTACCACCGGAAAAAATGATTTTTACAGATTTCATGAAGTATTTCCATCCCTCGGAAAAGGAATAGCAGTTTTTGAAACGAACCAGGTTGATCCTTGGTATGCGCAAGCCATCCTTTTAATTGAAAGTCCAGCGCAACTCAAAAAATCAATAAGTGGTGCGTATGGTCCATTTCAACTCATGCCCTCGGTAGCTCAACGATACGGTCTCACGGTAAATGGAAATACGGACGAACGTGCCGACTTCTCAAGAAGTGCTTACGCTTCATCACAACTCATTAAAACCTCATGCATTCCATCTGCTCGACGCATATTAAATGCCCATGGGTTGAGTTATTCAGAAAGTGATTTATGGTTTAGATTACTTGTAATGCACGTATATCATGCGGGGGCTGGAAATGTAGCCGCGGTAGTAAATAAAATTAATCCTTCGAACGGCAGCATGGACCTCATCCAACAAATGTGGGTAACCTCAGCGGGAGGATTTGGAAACAATTCACAAAACTACAGTCAGTTAGCGATTGCTGCACAATGGTTATTACACGATTATGTCTATTCCCAATGCGACGAGCTTCATCCGTGTTCGGGTAAATGATGGGTTAGTAATCCTTGATTTAAGGATAAGCCGCAGTTGAAATTTGTAGTGAACAAGCCTCCAGTTCCAAGCCCTTGCGGAAGCGTGAAATCATATTCGCCAGCAAACTGCGCAATGGCCGTTAATCCGATGTTAGATTCAAGTGCGGAAGTCATCCACCACCCAATACCGCGTTCAATGGCGAGATTGATCCATGATTTTGTACCTGAAATACCGCCATGTAAGCTTGGTTTCAAAATGATATATTGGGGGCAAACGCGATCGAGCAAGGCCACTTTTTCTGCCAATGTGTAGCAGGGAATGAGGGACTCATCCAAGGCTATGGGTACAATCGCTTCCTGGCATAAAGCTGCTAATAAATCAATCTCGTTAACTGCTACAGGTTGTTCAATCGAATGCACACTTAAGTCTCTGAGTTCATTCAGCACATGTCGCACATTAGATTCCGTAAATCCTCCGTTTGCGTCTACGCGAATCGTAAGTAATTCAGGACCAAAATGTTTACGCACCTGTTGAATTATTTCATGTTCTTGCATCCAATCAATCGCGCCAATTTTAAATTTCAATACGGAATATCCTTCCTTTATTTTTTTCGCTACTTGATCTTGCATCCAATCCGGGGAGCCCATCCAAATTAATCCGTTGATTGGTATAGCACGTTCTCCCCTAGCAAAGGAATTATTGAATAAAAGTTCTGGGTTAGGAGATAAGTAAGCACGGAGTGCGCATTCTAAACCGAAACGTATGGATGGAAAATAGGTTAATTCTGGTAAGAACTCATCCAAGGTGAAGAGCAAATGATCCAGTGGAACCGAACACTGATTCAAGCGAAGGACAAAATCAGATAACTGCTGTTCATATTGAGCATCATTCGTATAATCTGGAGAAAGCCCTTCAATAATGCTGCATTCTCCAATTCCTTGCTTCCCTTCAGTGCTTAGGGTAATAAGCCATAGTTTCTTTGTCGTAAGCACTCCCCTGCTTGTTCCTGCTGGAAAATTAAAAGCTAATTCATGCTTTTCGACTGAGAAAATCGGGCTTACATCCATTGTTTGTACCATGATTGAAAACTAAAGTAATACCAAATAAACAAGCTGTTTGTATCATTTCCATTTAGAAATGACTTTACTTCGCGCGTCAATTCAGTTGCCTTAAAAATCCCTTGCTCCTTAAGAAATCTTGGTTCGATAAAATCCAACAGTTCAGATTTTAAATAATCCCTCATCCATGCAGAAATCGGGATAGCGAATCCTTTTTTAGGTCCTTGCATTAAGGCCGGAGGAAGTAAATCGTGTGCAATATCTTTCAAAAGAATTTTAGTATCTTTCCTATCACATTTAAAGTGATCAGGTACTTGCGCTAGGAACTCAAATAATTCATGGTCTAAAAACGGCTCTCTACCTTCCAACCCTACAGCCATTGTCGCACGATCCACCTTATGCAGAATGTCATTCGGCAGATAGTTGACGCTGTCGTTGAGTAACATGGTTGCCAGAGGCGATCTTCCTTGAAAAAAGGGCAGATTTTCCGGTATGTTACGTTGGTTAATACGCTTATTTAATTGGTCATTTGACATGGTGGTGGTCATGGCATGCATGTACGACTCTACTGAAAAATCACTTAATAGGCGGGCAAATTTTTGCACACGTTGCGCTTTTAACCCAGTCAGTCCAATGGATCCAATAGAATTAGCGACGCTTGAACCTACCCAACTCGGCAGGTAACGAACCGCATTCGGGATGCGGGAATAATAGAGGTGTCTGTTGTACCCTGCGAATAATTCATCCCCTCCATCGGCACTTAAGGCTACCTTCACTGAATTAGCCGCATGTTTTGCAACAAGATACGTTGGGATGGCACTGCTGTCTGCGAAGGGTTCATCATAGATCGTAGGTAGAAGCGGAATTACCTGCAATGCCTCATGTAAATCACAAGTGATTTCTGTGTGTGTAGTTCCTAAGTAATCGGCGATTTGTTTTGCTTTTGGTCCTTCATTCAAACCAGCTTCAGGGACCGCTACCGTGAAGGTTTTCAGATTTTTGTGTGTTTGTGTCAAACATGCAGCGGTAGTTGCTGAATCATAGCCTCCAGAAAGGAACAATCCAACAGGGACATCAGCTACCATGCGTAAATTGATGGAATCAAATAGCAATTCTTGTGTATGCCTTTTTGCTTCCTCAAAAGAAATTGACAAGGGAACTTTTTGAAACGCTAGTTCTGGACTCCAAAAGGTATTTTTCTCTAGGTGCAGTGTATTGCAATCAATCGTTACAATTGTTCCTGGATCAACTTTATAGGTTTGATTAAAAATGGAATGTGGTGATGGGATGTTGCCGTATTGGAAAAAATACCAAACGCTCTTTGTGTTAAGTTCTTTCTTGTACCTGGGATGAACGTGCAATGGTTTTAACTCACTTCCAAAAAGTAGCAAGTCAGTATCAAGAAAATAATAAAGGGGTTTAACTCCAAAGCGGTCCCGAATTAAATATAACTTCTGAGCTGAACGATCGAAAATAATCAAGGAAAACATTCCTTTGAAATATGTAAGCGCCTTTACGTTCCACGCATGAAATGCAAGAAGTACGACTTCTGTGTCTGAATTCGTTTTAAATGAATACCCAGCGGAAGTCAGTTTCTGTTTAAGTTCTTTATAGTTATAAATCTCGCCATTAAACACCATGGAAAGGTGTTCAAAATGTACGGGTTGATTGGATAAGGCACTGGTATCAATAATGGATAAGCGACGGTGTGCTAACCCTAAAGAAAATGCATCCGAATCGAAAAAATACTCGCCTGCTGCATCTGGACCTCGATGGGTCAAGGAATCCCTCATACCCACAAGCATTTCGTTTGAAGTCTGTTTGCTTAAATCAATAAATCCGGCGATTCCACACATCAGGTTGTACTTGTTACTTTAGGTTTACGAAACGTTAATAAAAGGAAGAAAAAAGGCAATGCAATCGCTCGAATTCGAACAAGTACCCCAAAGAGAATTGAAGTATACCCTGCCATAAAAGCAATGAGCAAAACAAAAGTGAATGCATAAATAGCGAACTCACTTTTGAACAAATGTCTTAAGTTACTAAATACATTCTTATTAACTAAAAACCAAAGGGATAAGAAGATGAGTAACAAACTCTCCAATTGATTAACCACGAAATTCAGGCCAAGATTCTCAGTAATAAAAGGACGATAGAGGGCAATAAAAACGGATTCTGGCATGGCTAACAAAATACCGGTTGGGGTACCATCCATGGTAGAAAGCTCATATTTTGCGCCGGTATAAATGGGGTTTTGACTAAAATCCGATTGGGTGATCTGTGCTTCTTTAATTAGGGATTGGGTTTGTTCAGCATTAGCAATCAACATAAAACCAATCACCAATAATGCATAAACAAACAATCGGAAAAACAATAAAATTACCGGACGTTGTGATAAGCGGCTGCCATATCGAACCACAATAGAGAGTAAAAAAGGCCCAATAATGGCAAGTGCAATGAACTGACGGAGATTTAGAATTAAGTAGAAGATTAACACCATTAATAATGCACGCCAAATGGAACGTTTTTGTTCCCACTTCAGCCAAAGAAATAATTGATATATAAGCAATAAAGAAAGGGTATACACTTGACTATCCTTGCTAATTCCCGAGCACCAAAAGGTCACCGATGGAAAAAACAAAAATGCGAACATTACAGCTTTTGAATTAAACGCTTCATTGGTTGTAATGCGATAAACCATAAGCCATGAAGTAAAAAACACAAAGGATGCAATGAGGAGTGTGGTAGCCCAGAAGCTATTGAAGGTAAGCACTGAAAAGATTGAGAGTATTTTTGCAGCATTCCAAGCTTCCGATTCTCGCCAAATCCAACCTGGAGGATAACCTGTTTCCGAATTAAAATGTAAGGTTATACCCAGCGATCTGTCCGTGCTCCAAAGTTCTTGAAAATATCCCAGGGGATTGTCTGTAAAGAGTTTATTCAGCACTGTGGCACTATCCCAATATGCATTAATATCACCCCCACCGAGCGTAAACAAATAAACTAAAGCAAATATGAGCGCGAAAAATATTTTGAATCCCCACCCAATATAAAAAAATCGTGAGATGCTCAGGTTATTGTATCGTGAACGTATCGACCGACCGATCCAATAGAGTATAAACATCCAAAGTATTACACTTAAGCCTTCGGCAATAGAGAATATTTGTACTTGATTCATCGAGATAAAGTTAACCAATCTCTCAGGAGTGATGGTATTTTTCACCTTTATTTATGGTACATGCCCTGTAAAGCTGCTCAAGAAAAATTGTGCGTACCATTTGATGCGAGAACGTCATTTTAGATAAGGACATTTTAGCATTAGAACGTGCATATAACTCGTCCGAAAACCCAAATGCACCACCAATGCAAAAGGTAATTTTTTTTGCGCTGTGTAATTCATGATTGGCGAGCACATGAGCAAATCCTTCCGAGGTATAGCTTGTCCCTTGTTCATCCAGTAAAATAACATGCTGATCTTCTGATAGTTTAGATAAAAACAATTGTCCTTCTTTATCTTTTAACTGTGAAGTGGTTAAGGAGGCCGCTTGTTTTACATCAGGTAATTCAACACGTTCATAGCTGACATAATGGCTTAAGCGTTTTTCATAGGTTTGCTCTAACTCTTTGAGGGCATTGGATACCGTTTTCCCAATGAACATCAATCGAACCTTCATGTTAACGACCCGTTCTTACTTCCTTAAGTGTATTAAAGAAAATGATACCATACCCAATGGCTAACATCAAATGAAAGGGAACCATCCCTAAATCACCAAAAGCCAAACGATTTAACGCGGTAAATCCAAAAATCAACATAAATATGCCTTCGGCAACATTCAAAATTGATAAACTTTTCTTGTCGTATTTATTTCCTGTAAACTCATCCTTTTGAGCCACATTGAATTTTGGCGTCCTAACAAAGGAACTTTTTATCCGAAGATACCCTTCAATCACGGCTACTGCATTGCTCATAGATAAGGCCATAGATACCGTCAAGAACTGAACGAAACGCTTGATGAATTTAAATAAATCATTCCAAAATTTCCCGGTTTTGTCTCGGTATGAATTCCAATAATAAAAGGCAAGGAATACGGTACTTGAAATGAAAAATGCACCAAATTGAACGAAATAATTCAAATCAGAAAAAGAATCCTTGATGTGCAGAATAAATAAACTAAGAATGGATAAGATTAAGATGAAAACAAACACCGAGGAGTTAAATAAATGGGCCATTCCATGCACACGATCCGAAAACCTTACGCCAGGATGTGTAAGTAATTTGCCGCGCATTTTTATAAAGCACTCTGCCCCTCCTTTCATCCAACGATGCTGTTGACTTTTTAAGGCTGACATGGTAATTGGCAATTCTGCCGGCGATTCCACATCTTCTAAATAAGTAAACTTCCATCCCCTCATTTGCGCACGATAACTTAAATCTAAGTCCTCTGTAATGGTATCATGTTCCCATCCGCCTGCATCTTCAATGCACTTTTTCCTCCAAATCCCTGCAGTACCATTAAAATTTATAAAATGTCCAGTAGAATTGCGGCCTTGTTGCTCAATGGCAAAGTGACCATTTAGTCCAAAGGCTTGAAGTTCTGTCAGTAGAGAATATGATTTATTCAAATGCCCCCAGCGTGTTTGCACTACACCAACATTTTCATTATTGAAGTAAGGAACGGTGCGTAACAAGAAGTTTTCATCTGGAACAAAGTCAGCATCAAAAATCGCAATAAAGTCACCTGTAACGCGGTCCATTGCAGCATCCAATGCTCCGGCCTTATACCCAGTTCTATCCACGCGGTGAATGTGTTGAATATTTACCCCCGTAGCAGCAATTTCTGCCACTTTTTTAGCAATAATGTCTTTAGTTTCATCCGTTGAGTCATCCAAAACCTGAATTTGTAATTTATCTTTTGGATAGGCAAAACGTGCAGCGGTTTCAATAATTCGTTCAGCAACATACATTTCGTTAAACATTGGAAGTTGAATTGTAACCTTTGGTGCGTGCTCCAAATCAAACGAAGGTGTTGGTGCTTTAGGATTGCGTTTTGATCTTCTGTACGCGATAGCCAATGAAAGTTGAATTACGCTGTAGTAGAAAATCATGATTAAGCAGAGTAAATAAACAACCAAAATCACCCGAGCCAACATGTGTGACCAATAATGTTCTTGTATCACTTTTTTACCTTTAACCACCGTGGTTCTATCTCCCCAATTGAATAACCATGTCACTTTCAAACGGGCAGCAAAAGGCTGTGTCTTACTAAAGGTGTAATGCTCCAAATGTTCTTTCGCATTGGTTCTAAAAACCTTTAAGGTGTCTTTTCTGTAGTCTTTGTCAGTTAGAATTAGGATATTTTCACCAATCGGAACATTATTAAATGTAAACACCCCATCGCGTGTTTCTGTTTTGAATCGTTCTCCGGTCTCCTTTGAAACCAACAACAAGTAAACCTCATCTACATCCCTGCGTGTTTTAAAATCAACCAAATACCCTTTGATTAATTTAGATCTGTACCT
>JBEGMB010000125.1:0-6001 GCA_041183245.1 Bacteroidota bacterium | reverse complement strand
TATGACGTATTGTCATTTATTGTTCGTGACAAGATATTATAGAGGTTCACCACAACCCTCTGCATGCTGACACCTGACTGCCGCTATCGCTGTCAAATCCAATGTCGACCCCAAAGAACGTATTGCTTCGCTAAAGCAACTGGTACAAAGTTACGCGCTTTTGCGCGGCTTATAACAGGATTTGAACTGATTTAATTAATTTTAGGAAAACTAAGTACCTATTTATGTCATATCCATATCAAATCCAGAGCTTTCAACAGTACCAAGACGCCTATAAGCACAGCGTGGATAACCCCGATGAATTTTGGGCTTCCATCGCAGCAAATTTTCAATGGAAAAAACCATGGGATAAGGTCCTGCACTGGAATTTCTCCGACCCTGACGTGCGCTGGTTTGATGGCGCTCAACTCAATATTACTGAAAATTGCTTAGACCGACACTTAGCTGCACAGGGTGATGCCACGGCAATCCTATGGGAATCTAATAATCCCGATGAAGCGTCTCGTGCTATTTCCTACGTGGAACTTCACCACCTAGTGAATCAATTTGCTCGGGTCTTGCTTAATCATGGGGTTAAAAAAGGAGACCGCGTATGCCTTTACATGGGAATGATTCCGGAATTGGCCATTGCTACCTTAGCCTGTGCCCGTATTGGTGCGATTCATTCAATCATCTTTGGAGGTTTTTCTGCCCAAGCGATTGCTGATCGTGTTGCGGATGCTGGCGCTACGTGCATTGTAACCTGCGATGGGGCGTACCGAGGAGCAAAGGATATTCCCTTAAAGTCTGTTGTTGATGAAGCATTGAAATCTACCAATGCTATTTCAACGGTAATTGTTTATGAGCGCACACATACGGCTTGTACCATGCAGGCAGGACGAGATTTTTGGTGGCATGATGAAATGGATCGGGTGGCGCACGAAGGGAATTGGCAGGTACCCGCCGAAGCTATGGAATCTGAAGATCCCTTGTTTATACTGTACACCTCAGGCTCTACTGGTAAACCTAAAGGCGTAGTGCACACGACCGCTGGCTATATGGTTTGGGCGAATTATACTTTTGTAAATGTGTTCCAATATCAACCCGGACAAGTGCATTTTTGTACGGCAGATATCGGTTGGATTACCGGACACAGTTACATCATCTATGGTCCCTTGAGTGCCGGAGCAACTTCCTTGATGTTCGAAGGAGTTCCCACGTGGCCTGATGCTGGAAGGTTTTGGGAAATCGTTGCTAAACATAAGGTGGATATTTTATATACCGCACCAACCGCCATTCGAAGTTTAATGGGATTCGGTACGGAATTCATTGAAGGAAAGGATTTGAGTTCATTAAAAGTACTCGGTTCGGTGGGAGAACCCATCAACGAAGAGGCGTGGCATTGGTATGATGATCACATCGGGAAAAATAACTGTCCGATCGTAGATACCTGGTGGCAAACCGAAACGGGAGGAATTATGATTTCCAATTTGGCGGGAATTACTCCTGCGAAGCCTTCCTATGCGACCTTACCCTTACCTGGAATTCAACCGTGTTTGGTGGATGACCAAGGGGAGGAGATTGAAGGGAATGAGGTGAATGGAAACTTATGCGTTAAATTTCCTTGGCCAGGGATGATTCGAACAACATACAACGACCATGAACGCTGTCGCCAGACCTATTTTTCGGTGTATACTAACAAATATTTTACGGGGGATGGATGCATGCGCGATGCCGAAGGAATGTACCGAATTACGGGTAGGGTAGACGATGTATTGAATGTGAGTGGTCATCGCATTGGAACGGCAGAAGTGGAGAATGCAATCAATATGCACGAGCGCGTCATTGAAAGTGCCGTAGTAGGATATCCGCATGACATTAAAGGACAAGGAATTTTTGCTTATGTGATTTTGGATGCGGGGTCTTATGATGAGAAAACCATGCAAACGGAAGTGTTGAATACCGTTTCAAAGGAAATTGGTCCGATCGCTAAGCCTGATAGAATCCTTGTGGTGCCGGGCTTACCTAAAACGCGAAGCGGTAAAATCATGCGAAGAATTTTACGAAAAATTGCAGAAGGTGATGTGTCGAATTTAGGAGATACCAGTACACTGTTAGATCCAGGTGTCGTGGAGGAGATCATTGCACGCGCGAACAAGTAATGCGCATCAGTTTCCTTAGAATTTTATTTGCTGTGGCATTTCCCTTGGTTGCTCAGCAAGAATTAACCGTTGAATCCATCGATTTTTGGAAGCCAGTGGCAGACACCTTCTCATATTTCAATCATCAAGACTCAGCACGTACAACCTATGAACTAAGGCCTTCATTCAAAAAGCCAATCGCATGGATTGAAGCAGAGAAAGAATATCGCTTTTACAGTTCGATGGATACGCTGGGTTTTTCACTGAATAAGGTACTCGCTGTACTTGACTCCGCTAAGAACTTTTGGGATTTGTGCGCGGCAAAAACCTGGTGTTTTGTGCATCCTTATGAAGTTTTCCCGCATTTGATTTGCAGGTTATCAAATAAAACGAAAGTGGGATTAACGAATACGGCCGATTTAATTATTTGGGATCGCATTCAAACCGGTGAGCTGAAATTTTATGGTCATGGGGGAGGAATGCAAGAGGATATTTTTACCGTTGCAGGACGCGCTTCTTGGATTCTTAATTGGATGACGGGTGAAGATTTTGCTTCCGTGGGTATTGAATTAACCCCTAGTATGGCGATCAAATATCAAGCGGATTGGGTTCGATACATTCAATTGAATTCAAAGTGATTTTAGATGTGGCCTTCGATACAATCCGCTGCTGCGGATCACTCAGTCCACGGTGAGATGTAGCAGACTGAGTAGCGGAGCGTATCGAAGCCTGCGGTTATTGTAATGTGGCCTTCGATACAATCCACTGCTGCGGATCACTCAGTCCACGGTGTGATGTAGCAGGCTGAGTAGCGGAGCGTATCGAAGCCTGTGGTTAAAGTTTCATTCTGAAGACTTTCTTAGCAGCAAATTTTAAGTCGGTATAATCTCCATTAATCAGCGCTTGTTTCTTTTTTCTTGTCCAACCCTGTATTTGTTTTTCTCGGTAATAAGCAAAATCAATTCGTTGGTAAATTTCAAAATACACGAGCTCAATTGGTCCATAACGCTTGGTATGATTTGCTCCCAATCCATTTTGATGTTCTTGAAATCTTCTTATGAGATTTTTTGTACTGCCAACGTAAAAAGTATCGTTTGCACATTTGAGAATATACATGAATCCAGCCATTAATAATTTTGAATAGAGGAAAACGATAGGTTCTTAAATTATTGCATAGTATACTCTAGCAGGGTGAGTAGCGAAGCGTATCGAAGCCTGCGGATATGATGTTGTGTCCTTCGATACAATCCGCTACGGCGGACCACTCAGTCCACGGGTAATTCTAGCAAGCTGAGTAGCGAAGCGTCTCGAAGCCTGCGGATATGATGTTGTGTCCTTCGATACAATCCGCCACGGCGTATCACTCAGTCCACGGTGAGATGTAGCAGGCTGAGTAGCGCAGCGTACCGAAGCCTGCGATATGGTGATGTGTCCTTCGATACGTCCCTTTGGGACACTCAGTTCACGGTGTGATTTAGCAGGCTGAGTAGCGAAGCGTATCGAAGCCTGCGGTACCGGGAATAAAAAAAAGGGGCCAAAGCCCCTTTTCGATTACTTAATAATCACTTTTTCTTATTGCTTAATCATTCTAATCAATTCGAATGTTCCGCTGTACATGATTTTCACCAAGTAATTGCCTTTCGCCAATTCTGACAAGTTGAAGGTTTCCTGATTACCAATCATTCGTGTTTGATATACGATTCGACCTTCAGTACCATATATTTCGATTGTAGCGTCAATACTTTCTGTAGAGGTAATTTGTATATTATCACTAAATGGGTTAGGGTAGAGCGCTAAGCTGATTCCTTGTTCCATAACACCAGCACATGGATCAGATTCGATTATAATATCATCTGATGAAGTACATCCGTTGTTATCCGTAACCGTGATTTCATAGGTTCCTGCTGCGGTGACAACTAATGACTGTCCTTGACCACCGGTATTCCAACTGTAATTGTCGTTTGGATTTCCATTGGCTTGGATTGTAATTGGGAAATTGTAATCACAAACCACTGAATCGTTCCCAAGACTAACCGTTGGGTTAGGGTTTACTATTACTTGTACTTGTGCAGTGTCTTGACATCCATTGGCATCTGTACCGGTAACCGTATACGTTTGGGTAGCATTCGGAGTGAATGCAACGCCATCTTGAACATTGTTATCCCAAGAATAAGTCGTTGCTCCAGATCCTGCCAGCGTAGCAGACGATCCGGCACAAATGCTTTGGTTTACTCCCGCTGAAACGGTTGGACTTTGGCCTGCAATTACTGTAACAGGAACAATGCTTGAACTGCAACCCGTTCCACTCCAAGAAATTTTCGCATTTCCGTTTCCACTGTTTCCAGTTACCAAGTTTCCATTAATATCAGGCATGGATGCGTTACCAGCAATTAATTGCGTATTGGTCAATTGATAAGAGGCTGCCGGTGTATATCCAGCAGGAACAAAAGAGGAAGAAGTATACACATAGCCTGAACCTCCCGAAGAAGTAGGCCAACTGGTACATCCACCATACCAGCCGCCGCCGGCACCACCATTTGCCCAGTTGTCAGATCCGCGCGCACCGCCATTCCATCCACCAACTGAACATGAATTACTTTCTGTATTTGGGGTGGCAAAACCAAATGATCCTGGAACAACGGATGAACCATAGTTTGATGCACCCCCAGAAGTTTGATTTGCTCCGGTAATAGAAGTGCCGTTGGCAACATAACTTGGTGCGCTTAATCCTCCACCATCATTTCCAACATACAATGCGTTCTCATAGTTTGTCCCATGACGACCGCCACCTCCACCAGCAACAACAATTCGAGAGTATAGCCCCGTATTATCGTTCCATACACCACCAGATAATCTGAAATCTGTGGCACCACCACCTCCGGTTGATTTCCAAGTTGAATTCAGACAGCCTGAACCTTGTTGACCAACATAAACATAAAGTGTAGAGCCTGCATTTAGGTAAACATCACCTTTAGCATAACCTCCTCGGCCTCCTAATGAAGTGTTTGGATTAAGTGGGTCATTTCCACCTTGTGCTCCCCATGCTTCTAAGGTATAATATCCCGAAACCGGTGCCGTAAATGTTTGTGCAGTTCCTGTATATCCAAACAATTGTGAACCACTTTGCGGACTAACTGATTGAACATAATAAGTTGTTGTAGCATTAAGGGCAGGCGTAGTGAAACTTGCGTTGTTTCCTAAAGAACCCGTTCCGTTCGCATTTGACCACCATGCGTAACCAGAAGGACTTCCACTCGCTACCAGTGTGGTGCTGTTATTGACATTGCCACAAATATTTAAATTTCCTGCAACAGTCGGTGCTTGAAGTCCGTTTACTGCAACAGTAACAGGGACAATTGGTGAATAACAAACGGTACCATTAAAGTTAATGTTTACCAAACCATTTCCTGCATTTAATCCTTCAGAGACATAGGTTCCGGTATAAAAACTACCGCCACCTCCTCCAGCACCAACACGACAACCAGCGCCACCACCACCGGAGTAACCTCCGCCACCGCCACCAAGTGCCTCGTAGTTGGTACACATTCCTGCGCCACCGCCGCCGCCAAAACCACCATTCGAGCTGGTATTCCATGTACCACATGCTGTTTGATTAACACCTCCGAGTCCACCTTGGTTAAAGGTTTGTCCGATGCCACCACCATAGGTACCGGTCGTGCCTTGTGAATTCCAACCTGATCCTGCAGCACCCCCTTGATTATTTGGGGATCCACCGGCAAAACCGCCCCCACCATTTGTGCCACCATTTCCAGCAGAACACCAACTTTGCGGACAATTGATTCCAGTACCACCTGAGGTATTATTGTACGCGCTTGCGTCAGCACCATTCAATGTAAAGTTATATTGGTTTGGGTCGCCTT
>JBEGMB010000124.1:0-2839 GCA_041183245.1 Bacteroidota bacterium | reverse complement strand
TTGTTGTTTGATAAATTTATCATCCAAGCGGAATTCGGGATATTAGGGATGCTGGATAAATTATTATTGTGAAGATGTAAAATTGAAACAGAATTGGGTATGAAATTAATTTGATTGAGGTTAGCATCATTTGCAAACAGTTGCGTCAGTGAATTTGGTAAATTTTGTATGGAAGTTAAGTTCGGACAATAGTTTACATAGAGCTTGTCTAAGTTTGGCGGAAATGAAGTTAAACTCGTGAAATTATTATGATCTGCCCAAAGTTCTAACAGCGAACTTGGTAGTGAAGGCAATGAAGTTAAACTTAAGTCTGCAATACTCAGTTTTTCTAAGCCTGCCGGTAGTATTGGGAAATTTATATTCCAATTAGAAGCAATAGATAATTCAAGTAATCCGGCGGGTAAAGCCGCTAAATTTACTGCATTGCATTGCTGCACATGATAAGTCTGTAAGCTGGCAGGTAGAGAAGTTTCAATGGGTAATTGAGGAGTTGAACTTCTGATGTAGTAATTGAGATTTTGTGGCAGCGCAGGTAAGCTGGTTAAATTTAAATTCCCTTGAATTTGAATAGAAGTTAATGACGACGGTAGGTTTGTTACAGAACTTAGATTACAATATGCCGCATTTAATGTTGTTAAATTTTGAGGTAGATAAGGCAGCGATGTAATTGGATGGTAGTTTATAGTCAAACTTTGCAGGTTATCAAAAAATTGAATCCCATACACATTTGATACATTATAGTTTTGGGGAATAGTTAAACTCGTTGCGCTTGTGATTTGAACGCACGTAGTATCCATCAAATTCCCTGTCATGCATGACGGAAATGTATACTGTAAAAAATTCACAAAACCCTGATTGGGTATTGTTACATATTGTGCTTTAGAAATCGTTGGACAAAGAAAAAGTAAGGCGACGATAAAGCGTACAACTTTTTTCATAATACTTATTTACAGGTGGTTACTAAAATGGATGTTAAGTTAACAATAAAAATGCGATTTAATTTAATCGAGGTTACTTCTGATTTTAAGCGGGGACAAACAAAGCACAACAAGATATTCGACCCCGCTGAAGTCAATTGATCAACAATTTGCGATTCCGATGGAATCGAATTAGCAAGCTTTTGCTTCATTTTGAGCACCCTGAGTAGTCTCCCTTATCTGGCGTATCGAAGGGTGCGGAAAAAAAGTTGAGGAAAATTGGTTCTTAAATAATCACTAAGTTTGTATGGAAATTGAAAAATTAACCTGATAAATCAGAACAATGAAAACAAACAAAACTGTAGCATGGGTCCTCACTGGATTAATTTCTTTAGCATTTTTAGGCAGCGCCGTTGGTAAATTCACAGCCAATACGGAAGCTTTAAAGATGGCTGAACAATTTGGTATTGATGCCTCTACGTATTTATATATCGGAATTATTGAATTGGTTTGTTTGATTCTTTTTATTGTTCCGCGCACTGGAATTCTAGGCACCCTACTCCTTTCTGCCTATATGGGTGGAGCGATTGCCACGCATTTGGAACATGGACAATCGGTTATTGCTCCGTGCGTGGTGCAAACCGTCTTGTTTCTTGTGGCATTTTATCGTTTTCCTGAATTGCGGACAACCTTGTTTTCCGGGAAATAGGCTTCTATGATTCATTGGCACACTCCTACTCCACCGGAAGCACCTTTTTATGCTTCGATTTTCAATTACTACTTAGCAGATAAGCTCGACGGATATCAAGCCTACGATGAAAAAACGCTTGAACTCGTGAAGGAAATGCCCGGTTATTTGGGGTATGAGAGCATGAAACAGGACGGACGCGGTATGTTCATTAGTTATTGGAAAGATATGGAATCGATTCGAGCGTGGGCCTCCCACCCCATCCATGAAGAAGCCAAAGCCTTGGGCATCGCGCAATGGTATCAATCCTACACCAGCATGATTGCGGAGGTTGGACGGTTTCATGAGAAAAAGTAAATGATTTCTCCGTTTAGATAAGTTTAATTTCTATTCTTTTGAAAATTAGAATCTGGAAGTACAATATCACTTTGCATTGAGTCTATTTTACTCAGAAAGTTGTCTTTTTCTTCCTTATTAAAAGCACCATAGGATTGCCATTTTTGTAACTCCTGTTGAGGTAACGAAATTAGATACCACGCAAAGGCTCTTTGTGATTCATTATAACCTTCTACTTTAGTGCTATCAGTAAGTCCTGATGTAAATGGATTTAATTCCTTTTCGTTGCGAGTAATCTTCTGATAATTACCACAACTTATTAGACACAATGTAAATGCAAGAAATGTATATAACTTCACCATCTAGTTTCGGAGTAAACGTTCTGGAAACAATCCGTTACAGTCCCCTTCAAACTGCACGTTGTTCATTGGGTCATATGATAGAGTCAATTATCAAATTCTTCAGCCACAAAAAAAGCGACCGAAGTCGCTTTAAATTTCTTTACTAACAGCGTGCTTATTGCTTAACGATCGTGGTTTTTTGTCCATTTACCGAAATCACATACATTCCCGGTGCGAGGGAACTGATATTTAGCGTTTGCTCATTACTCGAAAAGAGTAAGGTACCGTCTAGGGCATAAACCAACTTTTCTCCCACGTGATCAACAGTTACCACATCATTCGCTGGATTTGGATAAACCGCTAAGCCCTCATTGATTTCAGTTAATCCTACGCTTGGGCGTACATCAAACACGACCGTTCCTGGCGAAGTACTAACAGCAAATTGAGTAATCTCAGTATTGGTTCCGTCGAAAATATGTACCGTTCCGTAAGAAAAGAAATCCGTTTCTGAACAATAGAAATTACCGCTTACTGGTTCTTGTGCCAACTCATAATAG
>JBEGMB010000123.1:0-6063 GCA_041183245.1 Bacteroidota bacterium | reverse complement strand
ATATAATGCACTTGCGTACCGCTGCTCATTAAGCGAATAATTTCTCTGATAACCTTTAGGTGAGATTCCGGAAAATACTTTTTACTGAATTGCCAAATGTCGATTATATCGCCATTTAATACCAAGATTCTTGGTCTGATTCGCTTTAAATACGATACAAGTTCCGATGCTGCCGAGCCATACGTACCTAGATGTACATCAGAAATTACCACTACTTCATGCGTATATTTCACGCATCAAAAGTGCTCATTAACAAAACGTTAGGTGTTACGCTAGAATTTTATTTTTGTTAAGTTCACTTAACCACAATGTTGATTGATTTGTCTTTCAGGCACGAGACCTTTGCATCCTGATAACCGGGCGCAGAAAAGGTAGCTCGGGCATTATTTGAAAACCCATAAGACTCGGTGGGCATTCCAAGTACGTTTTTATCCAGTTTATCATTTTTGTTTACGTCGTGATATACCGCAATCGCATAGGAACCGGAAGTTAAATTCGTAAAGGTCACTTTGCACTTAAGCTGCTCGATGGCTACTATTTTTCCTTTGAGTTGCTTGCCATAGCTTGGAAAAGTTTCACTCGAATTAAACAAGGCTACATACGCTTGTCCCTTATTGGAAGGGAATCCACTCACGTTAACTTCTAAGCTCACGGTTTCTTTGTTAAACAAACCAACCATGAGGAGCGCACAACACCATTTAAACATGCAAAGAAAACGTTCGTGTAGAATATTTGTTCACGTTTATGGTCCTTAAGAAATGTTTACCTTTACCCTATGAAGCAAGTACTCGTTACAGGAGGCGCAGGATACATCGGTTCTCACACCATCGTTTCGTTGGTGGATCAAGGCTTTTATCCGGTTATTGTGGACGACTTACGAAATAGTTCCAGGGTAATTCTTGATGGATTAGCCGAATTAACGGATGAGGGTTTTTCATTTATCCCGGTAGATATTTGCGATAAAGACGCGTTGTTTAAGGTATTTGATGCCCATACCTTTGAGGCCATAATTCACTTTGCTGCTTACAAATCCGTGGGGGAATCCTGTGAAGTTCCACTTCAATATTACCAGAACAACCTCATTGGATTAATGAATGTGTTAGAGGCTTGTAACAGGTATTCCATTCCGAAATTCGTGTTCTCCTCCTCTTGCACCGTATACGGAGAGCCGGAACAAAAGCAAGTGTTTGAAACGACGCCAAAACGCTTACCCGAATCACCATACGGATTCACCAAATGGATGGGTGAACAGATTATTGAAGATGTCCACCGAAATTCCGTGCCCTTTCAAACGATTTGCCTTCGATATTTCAACCCGATTGGTGCACACCCAAGTGGATTAATTGGGGAACTTCCGGTTGGAATCCCGAACAATCTATTGCCTTACATCACACAAACGGCAGCCGGAATTCGTTCCCACCTGACCGTATTCGGAAACGACTACCCTACCCCTGATGGAACCTGTATTCGGGATTATGTACACGTATGTGACGTAGCAGATGCCCATGTGCGTGCGCTATTGTTTACCAGCGAAAACCCATTGGCTGTATTTAATATTGGGACAGGGAAAGGCACTTCTGTGCTCGAAATGATTCAATTCTTCAATGAAGTTTCGGGCATAGATCTTCCGTATCACATGGGGTCGAGGCGTGCGGGTGATATCACTGAAATCTACGCGAATGTTTCCTATTCAAATACGACGCTTGGTTGGAGCGCTAAACGGAGTGTGAAAGATGCCTTGCAGGACGCGTGGAATTGGGAAAAACGTCAAGCCAAATCAAATGATTGATACCCACTGTCACCTGTACGAAGAATCGTTTATCCCATCCCTCGATGAGGTATTGCATCGAGCAAAAGAAGCTGGGGTTACGCAGATTTTACTCCCGAATATTGATGTGGATTCTTGGGAACCCTTATTAAGCCTAATCAATAACCCCATTATTCCTTGTTCGCCCATGCTTGGGTTGCATCCGTGTTATGTAAAGGAAGATGTAAACGATCAGTTGAATATACTTGGTGAACTGCTTAAAATGCATCATGAACAGCTTGTTGCGATTGGTGAAATTGGGATGGACCTCTATTGGGACAAACAATTCCTTACAGAACAAAAACAGGCCTTGAATCAACAAATTGCATGGGCCTTAAGTTATAAGCTGCCGATTGCCATTCACGTTAGGGATGCTTTTGATCCGCTTTTCGAAGTGCTATCTAATTACCAACATACCGAACTCCGTGGCGTGTTTCATTGTTTTACAGGCACAAAAGACCAGGCAGAATATATCCTTCGAACGCATCCTTCTTTTTATTTTGGCATTGGTGGAGTACTAACGTATAAGAATAGTGGATTAGCGGAAGTCGTAAAAACGCTTCCGTTGGATCGCATCGTTTTAGAAACGGATGCACCCTACTTGCCTCCGACACCGCACCGAGGGAAACGAAACGAACCCTCTTATTTAATTCATATTGCCGATGCCTTGAGTAATGTGCTAGCAATTCCTGTTACAGAGGTAAACAAAATAACCTCTGAAAATGCTCGGCGTTTGTTTAATCTTAATGTGCAACACCTATGAAACCACGCATTTTATTAATCTATACTGGGGGTACGATAGGAATGATGGCCAACCCGAGTACTGGAGAATTACAATCCTTGGACTTTGACTACATTCATCAGCAAATTCCTGAAATTGCACGCTTGGATCTTGAGGTTATTCCAATAAGCATTACTCAACCGATCGATTCCTCACACATGCAACCCGCGCATTGGATTGAACTGGTGGAGCTCATAGCACAACATGAAGCCACTGTGGATGGGTTCGTTATCTTGCACGGAACAGATACCATGGCCTATACGGCGTCTGCCTTGAGTTTTATGATTCAAGGCTTAGCTAAGCCAATTGTACTCACAGGATCTCAACTTCCAGTTGGAATATTACGATCCGACGGCAAAGAAAACCTCTTGGCCGCATTAGAAATCGCGAGTAAAAAAGACAGTAAAGGTTCCCCTTTGCTGCAAGAAGTGGCTGTATTCTTTCAATCGAAATTATTCCGAGGTAATCGGGTTTCTAAAATTTCTGCACACCAATTTGATGCCTTTGATTCGCCGAACTATCCGTTGTTGGGGGTTGCGGGGGTTGAAATTGAAATTCACACGAACGAGTTGCTTGAGCACCCTAAGACCAACACCGCATATTTTAAACGCCTCGATGCTCGTGTGGGATTAATTAAACTATATCCGGGCATTAATCTCAGTGCCTATCAATCGGTATTTAATACGGAAGTACACCGTGCTGTGGTCATTGAAGCCTTTGGCTCTGGGAATACCCCAAATCACGACCCCTTTACCAAGGTATTATCTACGTATGTGGAACAGGGGGGAAATCTTGTTACGATTTCCCAATGCACCAGCGGAAGTATTCAACCGGGAAAATACGCGTCTGGACATTTATTGGCCGAATTAGGCGCTTGGAACGGTACGGACCTTACTACCGAAGCCGCGCTAACAAAACTGATGTGGTATTTAGGAACTTCAACCAATCCCCATCAAGCCGGTTTTTGTACAGTAATCGCTGGAGAAAGTGTGAAAGACTAGGTCTTTGTTAGCACTTCTTTGTTGCTGAATAATCTTCGTAGTCTTCCGTCAGTTCTTGATTCACCTGTGCTGTAACTGAAATTGGAATATAGTCCACCTCAACATTGGTTTTGTCCAGTCCGAAATCTTCCGCAGGCTTTAACCCGGTAGACTTAACGAAGCGATAGGCTTTAACACACAAGACTTGAAACGCGGTAAGCGCATTATCTGTGGATACTCTGGAATTCAATACTATAAACTTGAAATCTACTTTACCTACTCGATCTTTAATGCACTCAAATACACTTTCGTTGGTGAGTTCGCCTTTCTCGACCATGGTGCAATGAATTTTACGCATCATATATTCAATGCGGTGTTCTTCTTTAAATCCTAATTGCAAGGAGACGTAATAGCAAGAACCGTCAATTACTTCGTGTACCGAATAGTGTACACCCCACGGTTCGTTTAGGATGTCTAAATGAAGAAACCAAATCACACCTGCTTTGCGTGGGCGCTTCATGAACAAGGAATGATATACCGTTAAATCCAGTTTGTCATGGGAATTACTCCGGGTTGGAAACACTAAGTTAGTTGCCTCATACGGGATTGTCTGATCTTTTTTCACCGCTTCTAATAGGGGTGTAACCGCGGTCATCGGTAAGTATTCGGTAATATTTCTTCGCAATTCTCGCGCCTTGTAATAAAGGAATAATAAAGAGAAAAACGCACTTGCTAAAATCAAAGTAAACCAACCTCCAGATACTATTTTACCAAGATTCGAAAGTAAAAAGACGCCTTCTATTAAAATAAAAACGGTAAATATTAAGACATAAAAACCACGAGCTCTTGGGTTCTTTAATATTAACAAAAACCCCAAAAGTATTGATGTCATCACCATATCTATCGTTATGGCTAGACCATAGGTGTGCTCCATTGCGCTCGATTTTCTAAAAATGGCAATTACCATTAAACAACCCAGCATCAACACCCAATTAATAAAGGGAATGTAAATTTGTCCTTGGTGATCGGAAGGAAACTTCACTTTAAGGTTGGTCCAAAGTTTTAACTTGATGGCCTCATTCATCAGGGTGAAAACCCCTGTGATTAGGGCCTGGGACGCAATAATGGTAGCCGCCGTAGCAATAATTACTGCAAAAATTAATTGGTTTTTGGGTACCATGCTGTAGAACACGGTTGCTCCTTTAGCCAAGGTAAACCCTTCAGAAGTACATAGGGCTGCTTGACCCAAATAATGAAATATCAAAACAGATGAAATCAATACCCAACTGATGCGAATGTTTCCTTTACCGCAGTGACCTAGATCAGAATACAGCGCTTCAGCTCCGGTGGTACAAAGAAATACAGCCCCTAACGCAGCAAAACCTCCGGGTACTGTGGTAACAAAATTGAAGGCTTCGTAAGGATTAAACGCGGCTAATACCGCTGGGTTTTTATAAATATTTATAGCGCCTAAATAAGCAAGGTATGAGAACCAAATCACCATAATAGGGCCAAAGGCCTTTCCAATGGCAGATGTACCAAACTGTTGAATCGTAAACAAGGCAATGATGATTCCAACGACAATAGGAATCACTGGGACATCGGGATTAATGTTATTAATGCCTTCTACAGCCGAAGAAATGGAAATGGCTGGAGTAATGAAACCGTCCGCCAGCAAAGTAGCACAGCCAATCAGTGCTGGAATAACCACCCAACGAACATTTCGTTCTTTAAGCAAGGCAAAGAGGGCAAAAATTCCTCCTTCACCCTTGTTGTCTGCATTGAGTGCAAAATAAATGTACTTAATGGTAGCAAGCAGGATCAAGGTCCAGATCACACAGGATAATCCACCTACCACAAAATCTCTACTTAAATGGGCTCCTTGTCCGGTAATGGCTTGAAAAACATAGAGTGGTGAAGTACCAATGTCACCAAAAACAATTCCAATGGTAATAAGGACACCAGCAAACGAGATTTTATGATAAGAACCAGACATGAGAAAAATTTTGCTAATTTATGTGAAATCGCGCTTAACCAAACTGAAAATCACGAAATTATTTTACGGCAGGAACAGGCGTTTTGTTACACCGAAAAAATGGAATACCTTTGTGCCTGCATTGGAGAGGTGTCCGAGTGGTTGAAGGAGCACGCCTGGAAAGTGTGTATACGCCAAAAGTGTATCGAGGGTTCGAATCCCTCTCTCTCCGCTGATAAAAAAAGCCCCAGTCATTTGGGGCTTTTTCTTTGTAAATCAATCACTTATTTTTTGCTGAATTTTCGAAAATTACTCAAAATGGGGGGCGATTGGGCATAATTAGCACTGTTTTAGCACTGTTTTTTTATAATTTAAATTTTCGATGTGCCTTCAGCGCCCTGTTCAATGCCATTTTATCCGCTTTCTCTTTTATTCTATCTTGCTTTGTTTTTTTCTTTTCGTTAATTGGATTAAATACATGCTTCAAGACGTCCAATGCAAATGCTTTAGAGTCGCTAAC
>JBEGMB010000122.1:0-7853 GCA_041183245.1 Bacteroidota bacterium | reverse complement strand
ATTTACAATAAAGATAATACTGCTTTTTTTTACAAATCAAAAAACTCATTACCTATTTGCCAATATTCACAAGATCAGTCATTGCCGAAAAATTTAATTAGGCTAAAACGACATATGGAATCCTATAAGCAAGCCAACGGAGTTTTACTTAAGGGAGAACATAACGTGATTACTACGGATTATCTAATTAAGAAAAAAGAGTAAACTTAAAACTATTTCAACGTTGTTTTTTCGCATCGTTACCTCGCCAATTTGGGGACTATGTGTACCTGTTGACCTAAACCTACTTCACCAGTGCGCGCAAGAATATGATCTCGCTCTCTAGGTGTTTGATGCGTTGTTCGTACTGCACCATGAGTTTATCGGGAGCTAAATAGGTTGACGTTCCCATGGTACTGTTGTCACCTTCCTGGGTGCAGTTATTGAAAATGTTCTTGTGGTCAAACCCCAAGATTTCGATGGGTTCAATGCCCAAAACCCGTGAGATTTCATTTAAACGGTTAATGGTTAACTGGGTTTCTCCGGCCTCAATTTTAGAATAGGCCCGCGTACTCAAACCCAATTCCGTGGCCATATATTCTTGCGTATAATTCTTTAACTCACGCAATTGCTTTAGCTTCTTTTCTGGATGTTCTATCATGGAAACAGGCATTAATAGTTCAAAGATAGAAAAAATTGTTCTTAATTTCTGGGTCCGGGTTTACCCACACCCAGGAATTAAACGAAGAAAACAAGGCCATGTGTACTTCCCTGGTCGCTTCCCAGTGGGCCATGTGACCTGCATGTGGTATGATAACGACTTCGGGTAATGTCGCACCGTTTAAGGCCGCTACGCGACCCTGTAATTCTTCTACGCTTACCAGGCGGTCCAAGGCGCCATGGATGATCTGAATTCTAGTTGGTATGTGAACCACTAATTCCGTATAATCGGTGCGGCTGCGCATTGCCAAAGCCGCATAGGCGATCGCATCCGCTGTCATGGTTTCCGCATCGCGTTTCAATGCCTTGATTTGTTCCTTAAACGCTGCTGGATCCACAAATAAATTAGGGATTGCCTCATTAATAAACAGCTGCTTTCCGGTATACGCGATGCGCGCAACCCGCACTCGATCCGCTTGCTTGGCCTCGCTGTCTGACCAATAATTTGAGTTCAATAAGGTAACATGGCTTGGCTTACATGCTGCATGAGCCATTAATTCAATGGCTACATAACCGCCCATGCTGTGACCAACGATCCTGTAATCCTGAATGTTAAGGTGGTATAACACTTTCTCTACCTCATCTGCCATAAAACGAATGCTCGGCTCGTTTACCGTGTCAACAAGGGGTGAATTCCCGTGACCGGGTAAATCGATAAGTATGTGTGTTCCTGGAATGGTGGCTAAATTCAAGGGTTCCCACATGGTGGAAGACTCTAAAAAGCCATGTAAGTATACCGTTACCGGTCCTTCGCCGATTGCTTGATAATGCAGCAGTTTAGCCACGGTTCATGAGGTCTTCTATCGCTTCCGCCTCAATTGGTATGTTCCGCATTAAATTGTGGGGTTGACCACTGGCCTGAACCACCACGTCATCCTCTAAGCGAATCCCGAGGCCTTCAGCCGGAATATAAATTCCCGGTTCTACGGTAAAGACCATATTCGCTTGAATCGGTTCGTGCCATAATCCTACGTCGTGGGTGTCTAACCCAAGGAAATGCGATGTGCCATGCATAAAGTACTTTTTGTACGCTGGCCAAGCCGGGTCTTGTGATTTAATGTCTTCCATGGAAATTAAGCCAAGATTCACCAATTGCTCCTCCATTAGAGTACCCACTTGCTTGTGATATTCGGCCATGATGGTTCCTGGGACTAATAATTTCGTTGCTTCATTTTTCACGTGAAGCACCGCATTATACACTGCTTTTTGACGTGGAGTGAAGCGTCCATTCACCGGGATACAACGCGTTAAATCGGAAGAATAATTAGCATATTCTGCCCCCACATCCAGCAACATAACGTCGCCATCTTGACATTGTTGATTGTTCTCAATATAATGTAAAACACACGCATTCTTACCCGAAGCAATAATTGGGGTATACGCAAATCCTTGAGAACGATTTCTTAGAAATTCATGGGCGAATTCCGCTTCAATTTCATATTCCCACACGCCCGGTTTAACAAAATCCAAGACACGACGGAATCCTTTTTCCGTGATATCGCAAGCGGTTTGCATGAGTGTAAGTTCAGCCGCTTCTTTGATGGATCGTGTTTTGTGTAAGATCGGGGCTGATTTATACACTTGATGGGCCGGGTAATCTGCTTTTACTTGCTTTATAAATCGGTCTTCACGCGTCTCCACTTCGGTATTGGCGCGGAGGTGTTCGTTCGTGTTGAGATAAATCCCTTGCGCTTCCGCCATTAACTGCTTGAATATAGTCGGGAACTGAGTTAACCAATACACGGTTTTAATGCCTGAGGTTTCAAGGGCCTTTGCTTTCGTTAGTTTCTCTCCTTCCCAAATGGCAATGGTTTCATTGGTTTCACGAAGAAACAAGACCTCGCGATGGGCGGGATTACTTGCCGTTGGAAATAAAACTAGAATAGATTCTTCTTGATCTACGCCCGATAAATAAAAAATATCTCGATGCTGCTGAAAAGGCATGGTTGCATCCGAAGAAATGGGATAAATATCATTAGAATTAAATACCGCCAAGGTGTTAGAGGTCATGTACTGAATGAACTTTGCTCGGTTAGCTATAAAAAGTTCGCGGTCTATTTGATGGTATTTCATTCCTTATTTAATCTTGCTAAATCGTAATTGGTGCGTTCCGTTGCTCGACTCAAACGAATACCATAAGTCTTCCTTTGTAAGCCGATCAATAGTGAAGTTTGTCGCTGTATTATTTACCATGGGGGTTAACTTATACGTACTGTCCGCAAATATTTTTAATACCGTACGTTCCCCTGCAATATCCCATCCGCCACCGTAAGAATGATAGGCTCCGGCCGTATCAATATATGCCCGCTCAAAGGTTCCTCCTTCATTAAAAGTTTCTATAAAATTTTGGACCAAGACCGTATCGCTATAATCAAAGCCATTCATAAAATAGGCGTTCATTTTCCATTCACCCATGATGTGACCCTTGGCTAATTTACGCAAGCCGCCTTCAGGGTATTTAGCGCAAGAAGCCGCCAAGGCAAGCGATAAGACCAATAACAATAGATTTTTCATACATACAATTTTAACAAAGTAACAAAAAAAGCCTTAAGATTCCTCATCGGTGAACCAGCTGGCATAGCGTACGTAATTCTTACTGATTCGTTCCACTTCGCCTGTAAAGAGCTCCGGAGAAAGGGTTTTTACTTTTTTAGCAGGAACCCCGGCATAAATGCTCCACGATTCAACCCGTGTACCCTCGAGTAATACGGATCCTGCGGCAATGATACAATTCGATTCGATGTGGCAATTATCCATAACAATCGCGCCCATACCCACCAAGACAAAATCCTCTATTGTACAACCATGCACCAAGGCATTGTGGCCAATAGAAACGGAATTCCCAATCGTAAGTGTTGTTTTTTCAAAGGTGCAATGCAACACCGCACCGTCTTGAATGTTTACTTGGTTTCCTATTCGTATGCTATTTACATCACCGCGAACTACGGCATTGAACCATACCGAACACTGATCTCCCATTACCACATCACCTACAACGGTTGCATTTTCAGCGAGGTAACAATTCGATCCAAAAACGGGGGTGTTTCCCCTACATGATTTAATTAGTGCCATATTACGACCACGAGGTTCCGTCTTTACTGTCCTTAATTTGAATTCCTGCCTTTGCAAGACCGTCCCGAATCATATCCGAGGTGGTCCAGTCTTTTTGTTCTCGCGCTTGTTGACGCAAGGTAATAACCATATCCATAACGCCAGAAAGCCGTTGGTTTTCTTCCTTTTTAGACGGTTCTATTCCCAACACATCCTGAACGAATGCATGCATGGCTTGGTTAAACCGCAATAAATCTTCTTGGGTTAACTGTTCTTTACCTTCATTTATCGCATGAATATATTTTACCGCATCAAACAAGGAAGCGATTAAAATCGGTGCATTAAAATCATCACAAATCGCAGCCTCTGCAGCGCTTAGTACCTTCGCGACCTCAAACGAGGAGGTGTTACTTGGGGTAAGCTTTTCTAGTAAGGAAAGTCCTTCCATCAAGCGTTCAAAACCCTTTTCCGATGCGTTGAGTGCTTCTTCGGTAATGTCTAAGGTGCTTCGATAGTGCGCTTGTAACATGAAGAAGCGAACAACTGCTGCGGGGTATGGCTTAGTAAAAAGGGAAGAAGTTCCGTCTACAATTTCTTTCGGAAGGAAATAATTCCCAAAGGACTTGCTCATTTTTTGCCCATTCACATTAAGCATGTTGGCATGCATCCAATACCGTGCGGGATTACACCCGAAAGAACCACAGTTTTGAGCGATTTCGTCCTCGTGGTGTGGAAATTTTAAATCCAAGCCCCCACCGTGAATATCAAACTGTTTTCCTAGATATTTGGTAGACATCGCCGTACATTCTATGTGCCATCCTGGGTTACCGTTGCCCCACGGAGAACGCCAAACCTGCATGTCTTCTGGATTTGCTTTTTTCCAAAGCGCAAAATCCGCAAAAAAGCGCTTTTCATCCTGCGCATTCAATGTGCGCGTTTCTTGCTCTAATTCATCCACTTTTCTACCACTGAGTGCACCATAATTATGCTGCTGCATATAGGTTTTCACGTCGAAATAAACCGAACCATTCACCACATAGGCAAAACCGTTTTCAATGATTTGCTCAATCACTTCGATCTGTTCTTGGATGTGAGCTGTTGCCGTCGGCTCAATACTCGGTGGCAAGAGGTTATATACTCGTTGAAGCTCCTGAAACTTAACATTGTATTTGTAGACAATTTCTAAGGATTGAACTTGCTCCAAGCGCGCTGCAGATCCAATGCTGTCAACTTCTTGACCGGCACTGTTCGTGATATGTCCAGCATCCGTAATGTTTCGCACATATTTCACCTTGTAGCCCAAATACAAAAGGCAACGGTATATAAAATCAAAATTAATAAAGGTGCGCATGTTACCCATGTGCGGCTCACTGTAAAGGGTTGGACCGCACACATACATGCCGACATGGTCTTCATGCAAGGGAACAAAGTTTTCCTTTTTTCCTGATAAACTATTATAAATAACGAGTTGATGGTCTGACTTCACGCGTTTGGTTTGATTTACACAAAGGTAGGAAAAGCCCACAAATAAGCTTAATTCCAACGCGAAATCCATTCGGGATTATTATTAATTTTGACCATGAACAAATGGACACTTATTGTCCCTGCTGGAGGGGTTGGAAGTCGCATGGGGGCAAATCGACCGAAGCAATACCTTGAAATTGCAGGAAAACCGATCCTCATATACACCCTAAAGGCCCTAGACCAACATTTTGATCAGCCAAAATTTATAGTGGCTATGGCCCCGGAGTGGATGGAATACACGCTTCCTTTTATACAAGAAGCTGGATTAACGGAACGATGCACGCTGGTTGCCGGGGGGAAAGAACGGTACGACTCTGTAAAAAATGCGCTAAATGAAGTACGTACGCCGTGGGTCGGAGTTCACGATGCAGTTCGCCCCTTTGTATCACGAGAAACGATTGAACGACTTTGCGAACACATAAAAAGTCATGCAGCCGTAATTCCGGTGGCGGGATTAAAAGAGTCTTTACGGAAGAAAACATCCACGGGATCAGAGGCCGTTGACCGGTCTCAGTATGTTAATGTACAAACGCCTCAGTGCTTTCACGTGTCCTTACTCAAACGCGCGTACGAACTTCCATTTAACGAGGCGGTAACCGATGATGCAAGCTTAGCGGAACGCCTGGGGGAAGAAATTTACACGGTAGTTGGCAACGATGAAAACATAAAAATTACAACGCCTTTAGATTTAGTGCTTGCAACTCATTTAATTCAAACGCAATGATCCAGCCGTCCTTTCTCCAGCCGGGGGATACAATATACATTACCGCTCCAGCCAAAGCCATTGAAGAATCCGTTGTGTTGGAGGCAAAAAAAACACTCGAAACCTGGGGCTTAATTGTTCGTGTTGCCCCGCATTGTTTAGGTAGAGCGGCGTATTTTTCGGGCACGGATGCGGAGCGCTTAGCTGATTTCCAACACGGATTAGATGATCCCTCGATCAAAGCAATTCTCTGTGCAAGAGGGGGCTATGGGTGTGTTAGAATTGTGGAGGAACTGAATTGGACCGCCTTTCAACAAAACTCAAAATGGATTATCGGATTTAGCGATGTAACAGTATTTCATCAAAAAATAAATCAATTGGGTGTTGAAAGTATTCATGGAATTATGCCCCTTGGGTTTACGGACGGGTCCATGGAGGCAAAGGAATCCTTACGTAACGCCCTGTTCGGAGAATCAATACGCATTGAAGCATTGCCAGCCAAAGAAAACTGTGTTGGAACAGCTAAGGGAAGGCTTATCGGGGGGAATATGACCATTATTTACAGCTTAATTGGCACCGAATTGTCCTACGATTTTAAAGACAAGATTCTATTTATTGAAGACATCGGAGAACACATCTACAAAGTAGACCGGATGCTGCATGCGTTCAAGTTGGCTGGAATCTTTAATCAAATTAGCGGACTTATTCTCGGTGGATTTACAGCAATGGAAGACACGGATGTTCCGTTTGGAAAAACGATTGAAGCATTAATATCAGAACAGGTGTCTAACCTAGGTATCCCTGTGGCCTTTAATTTTCCTATTGGACACATATCCGATAATCAAGCGGTCGTGGTTGGACGAAGCGTAGTCCTGAAGGTAACAGAAGAGAAAACCACGCTGCTTATCTAAAATGATTCTAAATAAAAACCATGTTTTCATTCGATTGTTCTATACCTTAACTTTGCACCTGATAATATAATAAACTATGTCTGTACGATCAGCTTTTTCATCATCCATCATTAAGAAAGTTTGGATGGCCCTAACGGGACTTTTTCTGTGTACCTTTCTTATCGGTCACTTAGCGGGAAACATGCAACTTATTCTCAAAACCGGAGAAGAAGGGCGCAGAGCCTTTAATGAATATGCCTATTTTATGGCACACAACCCATTCATTAAGGTGCTTTCATACGTAACCTATTTTTCTATTATTTTTCACGCAGTTCAAGGCTTCTATTTAACGTATCAAAACAAAAAAGCAAGACCTCAGGGCTATGCGTATACCAAACCTGGAGCAAACAGTTCCTTGCCGTCTCGCTACATGGCTGTTTTAGGTACCTTGATTTTAGTGTTTATTGTAACGCACATGGCTAACTTTTGGTGGAGAGCAAAGATTAAAGAAGACATTCCGTTGCACTACAAAACTATCACGAAAGAGCAAATGCAGCAGAAAATTAAGTTCACCTATGTTCTAACCACGAAAGGAGAATACATGCCGTTCAGCGTAAAAGAAGAAAATTCCGGAATGTACTATGACTTGCGTACTGGACAGCCCTTAATGAATAAGGCAGATTCTTGCATCTACAGAATAAAGAATCATCAAGAGTTGTATGATAAAGATACAGACTTAAAAATTACAGAGGGTTATAAAGACCTTTACACCGTGGTTATGGACTTTTTTAATCCGAAGAAAAACGACATGGCTCTTGCGTATTTATTGTTGTATGTGGTCTCCATGGCAGTTCTTGCATTTCACTTATGGCATGGGTTCGCCTCCGGCTTTCAGTCGCTTGGGTTGAACCACAAACGTTACACACCGATTATCCAAGGAATAGGTAAACTGTTTGCCTTGGCTGTGCCGGGCTTATTTGCCTTAA
>JBEGMB010000121.1:0-2581 GCA_041183245.1 Bacteroidota bacterium | reverse complement strand
GCATTACATGTTGCCTATTTAAACGATGTGTGTGAAATTTCGGACTACCTGACCCCAGCCACCATAAATCAATTGGGAGGCCTTGAGGGAAGCAGTGGAAACGCGGGATTTTCAACTGCCGTTAAAGGGGTTATTAATCTGTGTGGCGCCCTTGCAAGATACAGTTGGTTGGAACCCGGGGACATTCCTCTGGTTTCATTGCATGGCACCTCGGATGGAACCGTAAAATACAATCGCGGCATTGTGAATCCTGGAACCGCACTCATGTACCTCGATGGAAGCAGAATGCTTCATGAAAGAGCCTGTGCAATTAATGTTTCTAGCGATTTTTACACCTTTCCTGGTGCTGGCCACTGTCCTTACATCGGAAATAATGCATACATGGACACGACGGAACGATTTGTTCGCGACTTTTTGGTAACTCAACTTGGGTGCAATGAAACTCCATTACAACTAGCTAACCAACCATTACAGCCGGCTATTCTATACCCATCAACGTATTGTGATGGCAGCCCTGCAAACGAGGTGTGTATTGCTCAAGTTGATGAAATAAATGGAATGGAAAGCGTATCCATGTATCCCAATCCAGCCCACGACAAGGTGGTTCTTTCTTCCACGGAATTAAAAATCACAAGCTGTACAATATTTGACATTCTGGGTCGTGAGGTTTTCAAAAGCACAATTAATGAATCCATGGCTGAGCTAACCCTTTCCCATCTTGATGCAGGCAATTATTTAATGATGATAACCTTGTCCAACGGAAAAATCGGAACAAAACCTTTGGTAATCCGTTAAGCCAACAAGTTATTATTTGGACTTTATTTTAAAATATATTACATCAAACAAAAGTGGAATCGTTTAAAGTTTAACCTATGAAAAAGAGCGGTCTTAGTTTGCTTTTCACAATCATTTCAACAATCTCTAGCTCGATTCATGCACAAACCTGGAGCGGAGATGTGGCACAAATTTTTTATAATAAATGCACATCTTGTCATCATAACGGAGGGATAGCGCCATTTTCATTAACAACTTATGCCGAGGCAGCGCCTATGGCGGCATCTATTTATGGAGCCATTTCTCCCGGCGCTCTGCATCAAATGCCACCATGGCCGCCAGACAATAATTATCAGCAGTATTTGCATGACCGGGCATTAACAAACTCGGAGAAAACTACCCTTTTAAACTGGTTAAACGGAGGTGCTTTGGAGGGGGATGCCTCTCAAACACCGCCCCCGCCAGTATATAATACGGGGAGTGTTTTAGGAACGGGGGATGTTACCATTAAAATGCCGAATTACGTTTCTAACGCAACCACCTTATTGGATGATTATGTTTGTTTCGCTGTACCAACAAACCTTACACAAACAAGAACCATCAAGGCGGTTGAGGTTATTCCTGGAAACATGGAAATAGTTCACCATGCGCTTATTTATATTGATCATAACGGAGTGGAAACCTCAAATACAACAGGCTTTTGTTCTAGCCCAAGTTCGGCAAGCACCAAATTATTAACAGCCTATGTTCCGGGGTCTTCGCCACTCGTTTTCCCCTCGGTTTCTCCACTGAAATTAGGGGTAGATATCGGTCCAGGATCTAAAATTTATTTTGCAATGCACTACCCGAATGGTAGCGCAGGAATGTTGGATAGCACTAAGGTAATACTTCATTTTTATCCCCCGGGAACAACGGGAGTAAGACAAGTATCTGCAGACCCTGTTGTTGCGGACTATAGTTTTAACCTTCCTCCCAATCAATTAACCACCTTAAGCGCTCAATATCCCCAAAATGGGGGCGTTCCAGTATCCATTTCAGCCTTGTCGGTTGCTCCACACATGCATTTACTGGGGAAAAACATTAAATCCTATGCGCTTTCCCCTAACAATTTAGACACACTGAAGCACATTAACATTCCCAATTGGGATTTTCATTGGCAGGGATTTTATACGTTCACACATTTACAGAAAATACCCGCAGGATACAAGGTAAAGGGAGAGGCAACCTATGATAACACGGCAGCCAACCCAAATAATCCAAACACCCCTCCTCAAAACGTTTCCTTTGGCGAAAACACTACAGACGAAATGTTCATTGTTTACTACCATTACCTATTGTATCAGCCCGGGGACGAAAATTATAATTTAAGTGAATTGGTAAGTGCAAGTTTAACCGAATATTCAGGAATGAATTCTTTGGGAATGAGAACATCACCCAACCCATTCCATGAAGGAGGGATTTCGATTATGTTCGATGAGCCACTGGATAAAAACAGTAAGGTATATATATATGATGCACAGGGGAGATTGATTCAAGATTTGTCCAACCAGATCATGGCAACCCCGAAGCTACTTCATTGGAATGGAAAGTCCGAACGACAAAATGATTGTTCTCCGGGTCTTTATCATATTTCAGTAAATCAAAACGGAAAGATGTTTTCTTCGAAATTGATAAAGCAGTAAGGATTTGTAAACCTGTATTAATTAGCTATCTTTGCAATCGCCAAGGTCTCGTGGCCGAGCGGCTAGGCACCGGTCTGCAAAACCGTATACTCCGGTTCGAATCCGGACGAGACCTCAAAAAGCCC
>JBEGMB010000120.1:0-16963 GCA_041183245.1 Bacteroidota bacterium | reverse complement strand
GGCATAGGACAACACCTCCCTGATCATGGAAGGATCCATATATAAATTTTGTAACTTAAGTTCTGTGTAGCCTTGATAATCCTGATTACTATGCACCCAATCAAGGTTTATGTGTAAGGGGTTTTTGTTATTATTAGAATTGTAGGAACTATTTCCTTTGTACTTCACACCGACCGAATCAAAGACAACACCATTTATTCTCACTGAATCGGCTAATAAATAATCCTCTGTGGTAATCGCAAGATTATCTAGTAAAGCATCCCAGTTGGCTTGTGCGAAGAATACTTCTACCGTTTGCACCGTATTTTTATCGTATAAGTTTTGAGCAGAGAACAGGTATGTGAGTAAACAAAGTAAAGTGAATATAAGGTATTTCATTGAGTAATTTTTAATGTTAGTCGCTTAATGATCAAAATAATTGTGTCGAACTTAACATTAAATTTAAGATTAACTATCAATATATTAATACCGCAATCCAAGGTGATGTGTTAATAAGAAACCTGGCATACTCCTTGCAGCTTCTAAATGCTTTTTAATTTTGAAAAAAATATACCATGAACTTGAAATTTACTTTTCTGATTTTTTCGTCACTTTTTGGGTTGTTTGCATGTTCTCAGCAGGCAGATACAAAGCCAACGCCCGAGGTTCCTAAACCTAAAGCCTCGATAGAATTCAAGTTAACTGATTTCTTAAGCACGAATTCAGATTTAGATAACGCAGTAAACGACGTTTTTTCGCAGCTGGATGATACAGCAATAATCGCACAACTTATCATGCCGGCGGTTGGGAAATATGGTCAAACGCAAGCTACGATTGAAGACCACATTAACCACCGGATTATTGGTGGCGTATTGATGTTAAATGGTACAAAAAGTGAATTCACTTCAATGATATCATCCTTTGAAAAAACAAATAAATCCTTAGGGAATTTACCATTTCTATACAGCGCAGATGCAGAACCCAGTTTAGTTAATCGTAAAATAGCTGGATCAACTCCAGTTAAAAAAGCAGCGGAAATCAGTTCTATTGATGAAGTAATTCAAGTTGCCCAACAAATCTCTACCGATTTAAACGAAATTGGGATCAATTATAATTTTGCTCCGGTAGTAGATGTAGCGGGTAATGCGACGGTAGGGTACCGAGGCTTTGGTTCAAAGCCCGGACAACTTATCCCATGGTCTAATACCTTTATTCAAGAGACTCAAAACAAGAACATTATTGCCACTGCAAAACACTTTCCTGGTCATGGATTGGTTAGCGGCGATACCCACGCTTCTTTACAAACCATAGATGGCGAATTAAAGGAAATTAGTAATTACCCAGAACTCATAAAACAAGGTGTACTTTCAATCATGGTTGCACACATTGGTGTAATTAACAACAAACAATATAATACCAATGGACTTCCAGCTACGTGCTCAAAGACTATTGTAAGCGATTTACTCAAGAACGAATTGAAATTTAAAGGACTTGTTGTAACTGACGCCATGAATATGGGCGGAGTCGTTAATGTGCCTCAAAGTGCAAGTAAAGCCATTGAGGCAGGTTGTCACATTGTATTAATGCCGGTTGACGCGGCTAAAACACATCAAGAATTGCTTGCACGATACAAAAAAGACAAGGCATTTAAAACGCAAGTAATTGACGCCGCAAAACATGTAATTCGGATGAAAATCTGTCTTGGATTATTAAACTAACCCAGGTAGATATCTAGTAAACCCTCAGGGGTTGTAATTGTGAGCGTTTTATCAGTACGATTAATGGTCTTATTCAAGTCTAAATTCAGTGGAACCAAAATTTCTTGTCCATCACAATCTATTTGAAGCAAGGGATTTGTGGGGTGATCAATAATGCTAACGACATTCCCGATGTTTCCCCGAACGGTATCGATTACCGTAAACCCTTCCACCTCATGGTCATAAAAAGTATGCTCGTCTAATTCTTGTAAGACAACTTCTGGAAGAAACACAGCTTTCCTAAGTAGCGTTTTAGCGTCCACCTCATTTGAAATGCCTTCAAACGTTAATACGAGAAAGCCTTTATTCATGGGTTTTATGCGAAGAATATGAAAGGGCGTTGGAATCCCATCCATATCAAAAAAAACGACGGATAAATCCCGATAATCGTCTGAATTGGTAACGTCCAAAAACAACGAAACTTCACCTTTGAATCCGTGAAGTTTCGAAATATGACCGATTTCAATAAATCCCTCCAATGGGGTATAAATTATTCTGTTGGTTCTGTTGTATCCTCTGCTGCTGGAGCTTCTTCTGCTGCTGGAGCTTCCTCAACTGCTGGAGTTTCTTCAACTGCTGGAGCTTCTTCTGCTACTGGAGCTTCTTCAACTGCTGGAGTATCTTCAACTGCTGGAGTATCTTCAACTGCTGGAGCTTCATCAACAACAGGAGTTTCATCAACCTCAGGAGCCTCGTCTGCCGCTGGAGCTTCTTCAACTACTGGGTTCATTTTAGCCTCTAACGCTGCTGCTTTAGCCGCATTTTTCTCCATTTCAGCTTTCAAACGCTCAGCTTTCTCTTTATCAGACGCTTTTGATAGACCGTCTTTTTTAGATTGGATTTTATTCTCCTTTTCTAATTGCCAAACGTTAAATTTCTTTTCAGCCTCTTCTAATGTGAATGCGCCTTTTTCAACACCTTTCAATAAGTGACTTTTAAATAATACACCTTTGTAAGAAAGAATAGCACGTGCCGTATCGCTCATTTCTGCTCCAACAGTTACCCAATGTAAGGTACGTTCAAAGTTAATGTCGATTGTTGCTGGATTAGAAACCGGATTATACGTTCCTAATTTCTCGATGAATTTACCATCTCTTTTTGCTCTGCTGTCTGCAGCTACAATGTGAAAAAATGCTTTTCCTTTTTTACCGTGTCTTTGTAGACGAATTCTTGTTGCCATATGCGTTTATAAATTGAGGTGCTAAACCTCGGTTAATAAAAAAATCAGGGTGCAAAGATACAGGTTAATTTTAGAATCGCAATAGAAATACTAACTTATCTTCCAAGTATACTGTAGCATAATGGATCGAGGGGGTTCGATTTTAAGTGGCCGAAGGGAATAACTTCTGTTCAAGATATTAGAACCCACCAAGGCAATCTTATGGTGTTCATTCACGCTGTAAGAAACGCGCGCATCAAAGATGATGTTACCGAATCGATGTGCATTAAAATAATCCATGTATCGAATGTTTTGCTTGTCACCGCCTGAGGCTGCCGTAGTTTCTTCGAAGTCTTTAATAATCGCATCCATATTTACGATTTTACTAAAGTACTTCATGCTCAAGCCTACTGAAAACTTAGATTTATAGGTTAATTCTGCATCAAATTTCACGTTATGCAAAAAGCGGTATTTGAGAATCTGGCTAGCAGAATCCATAGACGTAGTGTTGTAGCTATACTTCCGATTAATATCATCAATTGCGTATACATAGTCTGGATTGAGTGTTTTAGGAACGATGTAATTATACCCTGTTAAAAAGGATAATTCAAGGTTCTTGTTGATGTTGCTTTTTCCGGCTAACGAAAGGTCAATACCCACCACACGAGACTTTCCTGTGTTCAAGAATTTGAACCCAGCAAAAGATCCTGGTGCATTCGCCACATCCCAAATACCAAACATGTACTCAATTGTGTTTTGGTATTCTTGCCAGAAGAATGCCGCATCTAAATAGGCATAAACACCCCCCAATTTCAACCCTTGCTTCACCCCTACTTCTGCATTCCAACTGCTTTCAGGCAACAACCTTGGATTCGGAAAAACGCCAAAATTACCCACGCCTGTTTTTATAAAACGCTCGGTAATGGTTGGAAAGCGATATCCTTGGCCAAAGGAAGCGCGAAGGTAGGTTTCTTGGTACAGTTTTAAACTCGCTCCGCATCTGAAAATTGGTTTCATAGCGGTCACGGTATCGTTCAATTGAAAATATTCAAAGCGAGCCCCGGCAGAAACATTTAAGATTTTATTGAAGGATTTCTCAACTTGAGTGTATGCTGACAAATTAAGCAAGCGGTTGTTTGGACTTCCACTTCCTACATACATATTGGCGTAAGAATTTACGTATGAACTTGTGATCCCACCAATAAAATCAAGTCCATTCAATTGTTTGTACGTGCGCTTAAACATATAATCAGCATAGTAGGTGGTTGCCCGATTATCTTGGTTAGCAGTCATTTGATTGTCACTGTGTAATACACGGGTTCTCAGGTAGTGGTTTCCTTGCGTACTGGTTATTAACTGTACAAAAGGGTCGAGATTGAAAATCGTTTGATCTTGCAAAAATACAGCCCCAGGATACGCACGATATAAACCCGAGGTGTCATCCAACCATGCAAAAGACATGTTTCCCTGCGCCAACATTATATTTCCATTCAGACCATAACTTAATCCGGTAATCTTTGAAGAACGGTGCCGAATGTTAAAATTTAACCGAGCACGTTTCATGGCCATTTGACGATCGGTGAAATTAGAAATGGTATCAATAACATATTGTCCAGGCTTGGGTGCTCCTATGTATCCATGGTCATAATTCACGTTTCCACCAACCACCACGTCCCAGTTATTATAGGCCTTTGCATGAATAAAATTCGCTCCTGTAATCAAGGGGAAATCAGTCCACCATTTTGCCCCTGGAACAGATGGCGCGGAATAAAACCCTGTATAAAAATTAACCTTATTCAAAGGCTTGGATGTTGGATAAGCTGTTCGAATATGAATAGAACCTGAAAGCGCAGAACTTCCTGAAAGTACGCTTGCAGCACCTTTGATAATTTCCACTTGGCTAATGTTCTCTACCGGAACAAAACCCCACTCTGGACGACCTGCATCGCCAGAAAGCATCGGCATATCATCGACAATTACCGCAACTTTAGCACCTACACCAAAGGTAAAACCACTTCCTCCTCTTATTTGGGGCTCACCATCCAAAATATTTAATCCGGGTGTTTGATCCAACGCAGTTTCTATACTTCGGGTATTTTTGTTTTCGATGAGCGATGGTTTCATTACCACCATAGTTACCGTTTGTTCTTCTAGGGGCTTATCAAATTTACCAACCGAAACGGTTACTTGATCTTTCTTGATGCTATATGGTTTCAGGGTGACATTTACCTCTACCACTTCATTAGGTGCTAAATTGAGCGACAAGGTATCGTTTCGCATGCCTGAAAAACGGACCACTACGTTTACTGCACCTGATGGCAGGAACAATTCATATGCCCCTTTAGCATCAGTTTGCGCACCAATGGTTATGTCCTTTCGATAAACAAGTGTTGCCCCCTCTATGGGTTCGTTGTTTTCCCCGCGAACAATTCCCTTAACGGTAGACTGACTGTACCCTACCAACGAGGATAACAGCCCCAATAAAATCAATACGTGCTTCAATTTTCTTAGTTAACCGAGAACTTTGTTGAGAAGATATTTCCGTTTTGGTCGATAAGTCTTGCCACGTATATTCCTCCTTTTAAGGAAATTGACGTTTTACCGTTGGTTAACCCGTTAAAAACTTCAGCACCATTCATGGAATAAACCATCAAGGCACCTTGAGTTTGTCCAAATAAGGTCAATTCTTCATTTGAATAATTTGCATGCATCGGAGCGATTGAAGCTTCATCAAGTCCTACACCCCCATTGTAAACGAGCGAAATATCGTCAATTAGCACTTCGTCATTGGCAGCGCCTCCTCCGGGAGTAGCATTCGCAGCAAACGTAACCAACACAAATCCGGGTACTAATCCAGGATTCGCAGTATAGGTGAACGGAATTGACTTACGTTCCCAATTACCACCAGTAGCTGGATAATTCAATTCTGCCGTGGCAATAATGTGCGGCTGAGAATTTGCATCAATGGGGTCGTGCACATCAAAAGCATCATGTAAAATGGCATGAATGCGCGCATTTTGACTACCCCCACCTGCTTGAGTGTACTTTACCCAAAACACGATAGAATCTGGAGAATCAACACATGCCTCAGAAAAGTTTGTATCTGCGGTGGAGGAATAGTTGTAATTTGCTGCATTGGCTGGCGTTGTACTCCCCATGTTAATTCGACCGCAAGTCATGGTTCCATTGGCAACAATTCCAAGTACACTGGTAGACCAAATGCGTGCGCAATACATACCTGAAGCACCCGCACGGACATTTGAAGAACGTTCTATTTGCTTATTCGCAAATCCAGCGAAATTTCCTGATCCCGTTTTAAAACTATTCCAGTTTACTGGTTCTTCAGTGGGGGCGCCTACATTCTCCCATTGCTCCAAATCACTATTTCCTATTTGGGTTTGAGCTAAAGAAATAGAGGCTATGGCTAAACTAAAAAATAAGGTAATCTTTCTCATAAGTTGTTCATTTAATTTTAACAAATATAAAAAGATAGATTAAATGGTAACCATTTTCAACAAACATGGTAAAGTAAGATTAAATTTGTTGGTATGGAGCATTCATCCTATCAAGTGATGGAACATTTTGGAACCTTACAAGGTGAAGGGTACTATACAGGGCGCGCCGCATACTTCATTCGGCTTTCTGGCTGTGACGTTGGATGTGTTTGGTGTGATGTAAAGGAAAGTTGGAATGTCGGTGCAGGAAAAGCCTATTCACTCGAGGAAATCCAGGAACTAAGTGCGGGCTTCGATTTTATTGTACTCACTGGAGGAGAACCCGCTATGCATGATTTAAGGGCATTAACCGATATGCTTCACAAAGAAAAAAAGTACATTTCCCTTGAAACCTCGGGTTGTTACGAATTGAATGGCGCCGTAGATTGGTATACCTTTTCACCTAAAAAATTTAAAAAACCTCATCCCGAAGCGTATCAGAAGGCAGACGAATTGAAGGTGGTTATTTATCATCCCTCAGACCTGACATGGGCTGAAGAACATGCCAAGCAGGTAAACGACCAGTGCCTATTATATGTCCAACCTGAATGGAGTAAAAAGGACCAGCTACAAGAAGAAATCATTGATTTCATAATGCGTAACCCTCGCTGGAGGTTATCGTTACAGACACATAAATTTCTAAATATTCCTTGATGAATAGAATACAACGTACGGGACTATTTGTAGTTATCTTCATGATAATTAGCAATCTTTCATTCGCTCAATTTAGCAGCAAGAATAAAAAAGCGACCAAGCTGTTTAAGCAAGCACAGTTGGTCCCAACACAGCAATTGGATCCCACAACGCGTATGCCGGATTTCAAGGCAGGGCTCGAGCTAATCGATAAAGCACTGAAAAAGGATCCTAATTTCTGGGAAGCCTACGTGCTTAGAGGAGAATACCACATTAATCTGCGAGACAAATCAAGCGCTATCGAAGATTTTGAAAATGCACTGCGTGTATCTCCGAATCATTCGAGAACGGGAATGACCTTTTACAGGCTAGCTGATTTATACCTTGACCAAGGTTCCTACGATAAAGCCCTTACTAACATTAAATCCTTCATCAATCATCCCAATGCCAATGAGGAATATTTAAAATCAGGTTACTCAATATATGACAATGCCCTTTTTGCCATTGATGCGATAAAACACCCCAAGCCTTTTAATCCGGTAAATGCCGGCCCCGGCGTAAACACGCGTTACGCCGAATATTATCCAACCTTAACCGTAACGAGTAAGCAACTAATGTTCACTCGCGCATTGCCTTTCGGAAGGGATATCCAAGAAGATTTCTTTATTTCGTTGAAAACGGATACGCTTTGGGGTGAGTCAACTCCGATGCCTGAAAATGTTAACACAGATCATAATGAAGGTGCTCCGACCATTTCGGCAGATGGAAGAAATTTAATATTTGTTGCGTGCACCGATGAAACTGGAACATACGGTGAACAACGAAAAGGAAAGGGAAGCTGTGATTTGTTCTACACGAAGAAAATTGGTACACGATGGTCCAACCCAACGAATTTACCGGGAGATGTTAATTCTTATCATTGGGAAACCCAACCTTCCTTGGCGGCGGACGGCAAGACACTCTACTTTATTCGTGGCCTAAGAGGAAAAGGAGTAGATCAACGGAACAGTGATATTTATGTCAGTCATTTAAACGAACAAGGAAAATGGGGCGCAGCAGAGCGCTTATCAGATATAATTAACACGCCATTTGCCGAAGAATCTGTTTGCATACATCCCGATGGAAAAACCATTTATTTTGCATCGAGAGGGCACGCTGGAATGGGCGGCTCGGATATTTTCGTAAGCCAAATGGATAACCAAGGAAACTGGTCGAAACCAAAAAATTTAGGTTATCCTATAAATACTAAATTCGATGAGAACTCTCTCATAGTCTCTGCAGAAGGAGATGTTGCATTTTTTGCTTCTGATCGCGAAGGGGGGTATGGTGATTTGGATATTTATTATTTTAAGCTCCCGCGTGAGTTCCAGCCCACTACAACCTATTATTTTGACGGTAGAGTTTATGATAAGGTAACGAATAATCCTGTTGCTGGTCATTTCACCCTTAAAGACATTGCCTCTGGAGAAACTATTATTATAAGTGATGCCGATGCGGTTACAGGTACCTTCACTGTCCCTTTGCCATCAAACCGCCAATACGTTATTGAAGTTAAATATGAAGGATATGCCATGACTTCCTTGGGATTTGATTTAACCTATAATGAAAATCAAACTACTTACCATTTGGACATCCCCATGAATCCTCTAAACAGCAATACCGAAAATGTGTTACAGAATATATATTTTGACCTAAGCAGTTCAAATTTGCGCAAAGAATCGAATGTTGAATTAAATAATTTAGCAAATTTCCTTAGAAGCAAACCATCCATCAAAATAGAACTGGGCGGACATACGGACACCAGAGGCAAAGCGGAGGATAATCAAAAACTCTCTGCAGATCGAGCAAAAGCAGTGTACAATTACCTAATTCAGGTAGAGCATATTGATGCAAGCCGATTAACATTCATTGGATACGGAGAAACTAATCCGATCATAAGTGATCAAGAAATTGCCAAATTGTCAACAGAAGTTGAACGAGAAAAGGCCCATCAAACCAACCGAAGAACCGTATATAAAATAATAGCGCAATGAGTTTCTTGAGGTTAATTCGTATATCAAACTTATTCATTATCGCCTATACGATGTATGGAGTTTGGTATACCCAAACGCATAATACAATACCTCCATACGAATTTATCCTCTTTATCCTTTTCACGGTAATTGTTGCGGGAGCCGGAAATGCAATTAACGATTATTTCGACGTGAAGTCCGACCGAATTAACAAACCCGAAAAAATCGTTATCGAAAAAAGCATAAAACGTCGATGGGCAATAATTATCCATTGGGGATTTAATGTGCTTGCCTTGTGCCTATCAATCTATTTAAGCTGGCGATTTTCGAGCTGGTTTTATGTATTTATTCACTTTTTTTCTACCTCACTTTTGTGGGTATATTCGGTTTACTTAAAGCAGCGATTATTTTGGTCGAATGTAAGTATCTCCGTATTGGTGGGCATAATTCCAATAATTTCAATGAAGGGAACACATGATTTAGGGGTGGAATCACATCATCTTATCTCGCTCATATTCATCGCATGTTTTGCGTTGGTAATTAATTTCTCAAGGGAAGTCATCAAGGATATTCAGGATATGGAGGGGGACAAATTACGTAATGTTCGCTCAATCCCCCTTGTGTTTGGCACGGACAAAGCTCGATGGATTGCTACAGGCGTGACCTTGTTATTGATTCCGACCTATCTGATCGGAACGTTCTTCGGTGCCTTTCCAAGCGGCTTGGAATTCAATATACTTTTTATGAGTGCGCTACTACTCAGCATGTCGATCCTGATTTTACAACTTTTAAAAGCTCAGGAAAAATCTATGAATTTATTACTCAAATTCAGTTTGCTTTTGGGATCTACTTCAATTTATTTCTTGTGAGAATTATTTTAGGATCAAATTCACCTCGAAGAAAAGAGTTACTTGAGCACTTGGGCATCCCATTTGAGGTTCGAAGTGTTGCATTTGAAGAACTAATTAACAACCAATTGGCGCACGATGAAATCCCATGCGACATTGTAAGACAGAAACTGGATAAAATGGCTGTTACGCAAGCTGCCGATGAATTGCTGATTTGTGCTGACACCTTGGTTTTTCATGAGGGCAAACCACTTGGAAAGCCTACATCAACTATTGAAGCCGTAGAGATGTTGCAGCGTTTATCTGGAAAAAAACATGAAGTTATTACCGCTGTTGGCATAGCACATATGGGGCAGTGCATAATCTTCAAAGAACATACCGATGTGTATTTTCAAGTTCTTTCGGTGGATGACATTAATACGTATGTGAACAATTTCAAGCCGCTTGATAAAGCAGGCTCCTACGGCATTCAAGAATGGATTGGACTGATTGGTGTTTCACGTATTGAAGGCTCCTATACGAATGTAATGGGACTACCAACACACCGTCTTTACCAAGAACTCAAAAAGTTCAACGTATAAAAAAAGGGGCGCTTGCCCCTTTTTTTTATATATTTTTTTTCCTTGTTATTTCACTTGGAATTCCACGCGACGATTGTACGCTAATTTTAACTCACGATCATTTGGATCATCATCTTCCGTCATTTCTGCCTCATTTGGTTTAGAAGCATTTTCAGCGATAATAATAATTCGATCTTCAGAAATACCATATACTTCCATTAAGCGCGTTTTGATGTAGTTGCCACGCTGCTCATCTAAATTTTCTAACTCTTCACGCAAATCTTCATACGCCGTAGCCAAGCTGTCTTCTAATTCATCGTTGTGCGCATAGATTGTTATTTTCTTTGAAGAATTAGCCTTCAAATAATCTCCCACATACTGAATACAACTCTTACCTACTTCACTTGGCTTAGCTTTTCCGAATGGGTAATAAATCACTTGAGCAGCAACTTTCTCCTCTTCGGTCATTTTATCAGAAACTACAGGTTCTTTAGTAATAACCACCTTTGAATATTCAACTGCAGAGGCCGAAGTGTCCGCTTTAACACAATTACATGGTTCTTTGTCACCCACCTCCTTAATTCGGATATTGTCGATAAAGTAATATGCCATGGGTAAGACTGCTGGGATTTCACTTAACTCACCTGTTGTAGCATCTCTTTCTTGTTTTCCTACTGCTATTTTCTTTTGAGCAACAGCTACGGTCATGTCATTGATTAGAAAATTCCCGATTACTAACCCTTGTTCATCACCTTTAGCTACATAAACACCGCAAACTTTATCCCAACCTGAATATGAATCGTAGACTTTGTTTTTATAATTATACATGATGCGATCGGCTTCTACATTGATAGGGCCAGATTCCTCTCCTTCAGCTAATTCCACTTGATATTGTGACGGCTCTTTTACAAACATAATCCCAATATTATTGGATGCATACTTAGATACTTCTGCAAGGGAAATCGACATTTCAACGCAATATTTTTTTCCTTTAATCATCTTTTTAATAGACTTCCCATCAGAAAACGGAATCGTAACAAAACTTTTCTCTTTTTGTAATTTACCTGGTTTATAGGTTACGATGCCCGCATACCCGACGTTTCCTTCTTTTAAATCGTCTGTAGAAACAAACGTATTCTTATCGTTCCCATCAAACCGTTCATTTTTTGGGTCAATTGGCAAGGCATACCCATAGATGTTTGCACCGGCGCCATAATCACCCGAACCGTAGAAAACATCAGCAGGAAAGGAAGTAGATGGTTTTAAACCAAATAACATGTCAATCTTTCCAGGTTCTGAAATTTCCACTTCGTCGGTTGAAAATTTATCAAAGGTGTATTTGTAAAATAACACCGTTTTTTCGCCTTTCTTTTGTGCCATTAGGGGTTGAAAACATGCAAACCCTATCGTGAGCAGTAAGATATTTTTAAAATTTCGTTTCATATTCTTTTACGGTTTTAATTAGCACTTTTACTTTTTCCGGGTCAATGTCCGGATAAACGCCGTGACCCAAATTTACAATATGTCTTGGACTTTCAAATGAATCTAACAATTTATTTACTTCAACTTGAATTGTTTTCGCATCAGCATACAGCAAGCAAGGGTCTAAATTTCCTTGAAGTGTCTTGTTTTCACCTACTAAACGCCGAGTCTCTCTGATATCCATATTCCAATCTAAACCAATGGTAGTGCAAGGAATCCCAGAGATGTCTGGCAATGAAGCAATTGCACCTTTCGAAAACACTGTAAAAGGAAATCCTTCAAAAGCCTGCGCGATTTTACGAATGTAGCTTAATCCGAATGTTTCATATTGTTCTCGGCCAAGAATCCCTGCCCAAGAGTCAAAAAGTTGCAATGCATCTACACCAGCACGTTGTTGTTCTTTCATGTACTCAATCGTAAAATCCGTGATTCGACCTAACAACTCATGTGCCAAAACCGGATCGGAATAAAGTAATTTACGAGATTCAGAAAATGTTTTTGACCCTTTCCCTTCAACCATGTAGCAGAATATGGTCCATGGAGCCCCGGCAAAGCCGATTAAGGGAACCCGATTGTGTAAGCCTTCTTTCGTAAGTCGAATGGCCTCGAACACATATGACAATCGATCAGCCACATCGGGATTCGTATCCAACAACGAAAGTTCTGCTCGTGACCTTATCGTTTTCGGGAAGTATGGCCCTCGTTGCTCTATCATTTCATAGGTTAAGCCCATGGCATCGGGAACCACTAAAATATCCGAAAATAAAATCGCTGCATCAACCTCTAATAAATCAACCGGTTGAATGGTAACTTCCGCAGCCAGTGCTGGTGTTTCAACCAATTCTTTAAAACCGCTCAATTTTGCTCGTACCGCGCGATATTCAGGTAAAATGCGTCCTGCCTGCCTCATTAGCCATACTGGATATCGAGGAATCTCTTCTCCACGGTGAGCTTTAAGGTACAAATCGTTCATCAATTTCATAAGTTCAAAGATAGTTAAATGCTACCAATCAATCGGTTTGCAACCTACGGATTCCAAAAATTCATTTGTTTGACTAAAATGTTTACACCCAAAAAACCCGCGATAAGCGGACAAGGGTGATGGGTGTGGTGCTGTTAATACGAGGTGTTGTTCTCCAAGAATTAAGGATTTTTTAGCGATGGCATGTGCACCCCAAAGCAAGAAAACCAACGGTTCCTTTCGAGCTCCAAGGCGCTGAATTACATAATCCGTAAAGCGCTCCCACCCAAATCCTTGATGACTTCCTGGTTTACCTTCGTGCACCGTTAAGATGGAATTCATTAATAAAACCCCTTGTCTTGCCCAAGTTCTTAAATCACCTTGCTGCTTTAACTCTACTCCCAAATCAGTGTAGAGTTCTCTGGAGATGTTTTGCAAACTCTTTGGCAAGGGTGATACTTCCTTTTCCACAGAAAAACAAAAACCATGCGCATGACCTTTGGTTGGATATGGGTCTTGACCTAAAATAACCACATTGACATTTTTAAAAGCACAGGCATTAAAGGCAGAAAACAGATGACTTTTTGGAGGGAAAATTTGATTCGGATAAGTGTTATAAGCTAATGAAACCTTAGCTAAAAGGTCTGTGAAATATGGTTTTACTAGTTCCTCTGAAAGCTCCGTTTTCCAATCATCTGACAAGCTCGAGATCATGCAATTGGAATATGGGAGGTTATCGCATCAAGCAGTTGCGCATGGGTTTCATTCAATTCTTTTAAATTAATCACCTTCACCTTGGAATAACGCTTCAGGTAAGACAACTCTTTAATTACCGTCAAAAATGACTGAGCGAAAACACCAATTGCTAAAAAATAGGCAATGGAAATCAATAGATTATTTTGGAAAGACCAAGGCAACAGGTATGGCAAAACAAAAAGCAAGGGCACGTTCAACAATACCATTGCGAAAATAGCCATCACCTTTTTTGTAGACCCCCAGAACACGGGGCGCTTAAACGTTGTTTCCACCCATTTTTTAATTAGGAAATATACCCATCCCGCATGCAGCGCACCTAATAAAGCAAATGGCGATAAAATGAGCACTTTTAATACCTTCGATGAAGCCCTCCAAGAATCTGTTCCGCATAGGAACCTTTCATTTTCTGTTACGCCCAAGGTTTGAAGATGCTTTTTATAGGAATCAATTTGCGCAATCAAGGGATTGAAGCTCAATAACTGCTCTTCGCTTAAGCCATTCATCCATCGGGCTAAGGCTTGGGAATATAACCAGCGAGATTCAATAGTTAAGGACTTCTCAAAACATGTTGGATGCATCCCTTTGCGCGTTAACATCATGATGTCCTCATGGACATCGGCTAACTCAGGATCATGCACATCAGTTACCAATTTTCGCATATCTGTTTCCAACATTCGAGTTACCTCAGTGATTGTTTTGGATGGATTTTCTTCGTAATCCGCTTTGAAATCATTCAAGCGAATTTTTATTCCTGCGGCAATCAACACATCGCTTCGGCGCATGTTAAAGTCCGTATAATTAACACCTAAGCCCTGAAGAAATATATCCTTTTTCCAGTCGCAATATTCTAAAGCAGAAAATCCAATGCGGGCAGGCCCCTTCTTAATCGGGTGCAAGCGTCGTTGAATGCGATCATCAGTAAATCCTTCCCCGAAAATCAAAATATTGCGATTTTTATCCAAAACCATATTTGTTTTCTCAAAGATCTTTGCATTTTTCTCTTTAGTATCGACCCCATCGCGCTGTCTGTAAATGGGTAGCATGTGAACCATCCAAAGTAATGGTTTTGTAAATTTCGTGAAGACATCAGACCTTGTCATGAAGAACACAATCGGTTTTCGCTGAGAAGCGATTAACAAAGGATCCATGAAGGATCCCTGATGATTACTTACAAAAATGGTCCTTCCGAAAAAATAATTACTCGGGTTGACAATCTTTATTTTTCTAAAGTATAAGCGAAATGAATAATGAAAAGCTATCCAAAGTAAAAAATATAAAATACGCATAAGGCGCAAAATTACACATAATCAAAGGTAAATTTCAACATTTCACCTTTCAAAAAATCAGATTGCACAGGTTGTAGCTTATATGAATACCCTTAGATTCGTATTATGAAAAATATTGGTATCATTTGCGGAGGATTCTCTTCAGAGCATGAAATTTCACTCAAAAGTGCTAACACCATTTTAAAACACCTTCCGGATGCTTATAAAGGCTACATGATTGTGCTCTCCGATCAAGGTTGGTTAGTAAAAGATGGGTATAATCATGGCGTCTTTGATTTGAATACCGGAATGATTAGCTTCCGGGACGACACGTGTATCAGCTTAGCTGGAGCCATAGTTTATATTCATGGAAATCCGGGTGAAAACGGAAAAATTCAAGCGCTGTTGGATATGCTCAATATACCTTATGTTAATGCAAACGTGTTAGCTTCTGCCCTATCATTTGATAAATGGTACTGCAATCAGTTTTTAAAATCCTTTGGTATTCCAGTTGCAAATTCAGTTCTTTTAAAAGTTGACGAAGACATAAACGAAGAGGAACTTATTCAAACCTTAGGTCTACCCATTTTTGTAAAACCAACAGATTCAGGATCGAGTTACGGGATATCTAAAGTTAAAAAAGCCGAAGAATTGAGAAGTGCGATTGATACTGCATTCAAGGAGGGGCGAACCATAGTGCTTGAATCATTTTTAAATGGGATTGAAGTCACTTGTGGCGTATATCGGGACAAAACAGAACTAACCGCATTGCCCTTAACCGAAATTGTTTCAGAAAATGAATTTTTTGATTTTGAAGCGAAATACCAAGGTAAATCAAATGAAATAACCCCGGCACGAATCGCTCCGGAATTAACATCTACCATTCAAAAAGAAGCTAAAAGAATTTATCAATTACTAAACTTAAAATCGATTGCTCGCATTGATTTTATGTTGGTAGGAGAAACACCCTATGTAATTGAAGTAAATACCACCCCAGGATTCTCTTCAGAAAGCATCGTACCAAAGATGCTCGCTGAGGCTGGAATTAGCATCACTTCTTTTTGGGAAACTATTATTGAAACGGAACTAATATTGAGCTAGCTGATTAAGCAATATTTCCATTTGCTGTTTCACCGTAGATTGGCTGCAACTATAGCCACTAACTATAAAGGCAAATGCCAACTTTTTTCCATTCAAAGTGTGTATGTATCCAGCATATGATTTAATTCCGGTCATTGTACCACTTTTGGCATATATCCGTCCTTCGCCTGATGTCCCTTTGCACAATTCACTAATTGTACCCGATTTCCCCGCAATCGGTAGTGTATTAAAGAACTCCTTTGATACGGGACTTTTTGTCATATAATCCAATAAATCACAAAAATGTGAGGCTGCAATGCGGTTATTCCGGGATAAGCCGCTGCCATCGTATAATCGCAAGCCCAACGTATCAATTCGCGTAGCAAGGAATTCTGAGTATATCTTAAGCGCTTTAGAATTTCGACCATCTCCTGTAAGCTTGTATGCTACTCCATTTAACAAGCCCTCTGCAAACAAATTCACGCTCTTTCGATTCGTCCATTGCGCTATCTCTTGGACACTGCGACCATAGGTAGCAAACAACCGATATAAACAGTCATAATCAGGAATAGTCATTCCTCGCCCAGTAAGAACTCCACCGCTTAACTTGAATGAATCCAGTAGAAATCGAGACTTAAGAACTTCAGCAAAATTGAATTCAGGATTTGCAACAGAACCTCTTACCATATAGCTTGACTGATAGGCAGGCAATTTCCCTGTGGCAATTCGGTGTTCATCGTATGCCCTGCCCTGCAAATTAGAATGATCCCCTTTTACACTCGCACTTGTAATTTTATTGGTTAACTGAAGGTTTGGTTGCATGGGTGAGGTATTAATCAAACGAGCCCTACTTCCGGGCTTACCCGTTTCAAAATAATATTTTGCCACGTTATCGTAGAAGTTAAGTCCGGCGGGAAAAGCCCCGAAATAATTTCCTGCATCCCAACCGGACCATCCGTACGGCGTCCCTTCATACC
>JBEGMB010000119.1:0-21976 GCA_041183245.1 Bacteroidota bacterium | reverse complement strand
TGGATACGGTTACGGCTATGGCTATGGCTATGGCTATGGCTATGGTGGATATTACTCAGACGAAGATTCATCACCTTGGTGGAAACGGTGGTTAAGTCGATTTAAATTCAAGAATAAGAAGCATGGAGATTAAGGAATTTGAAATCACGGACTTATTGCTCATCAAACCCAATCGTTTCCAGGATGACCGCGGTTATTTTATGGAATCCTTCCAAGACAAACGCTATGCAGGGCTTATTTCTTCGCCTTTTGTTCAGGACAATGTATCGCTCTCTAAAAGAGGGGTTTTACGAGGTTTACACCTTCAGAAACCTCCAAGGGCTCAAGGAAAACTGGTTCAAGTGCTGCGTGGTTCCGTATTTGATGTCGCGGTAGACTTAAGAAAACAATCTCCAAGCTACGGAAAACATATTTGTGTAGAATTGAGTCAAGCCAATGGCTTACAATTTTATATTCCGCCAGGATTTGCTCATGGGTTTCAAGCCATAGAAGACGATACGATTTTCACCTATAAATGCACGGATTATTACTCAGCAACGGATGAACAGACCATCCGATGGGATGACCCACAACTTGCCATTCAATGGCCAATAACTCCAGCTACGACTTCCCCAAAAGATGATTTAGGCATATTGTTTAACGAATTCAATAGTCCATTTTAGGGTATGCCGTTAATCCTTAAATTGTTTCTTTATTTCCTTGGAACACTTGGATTTACAATAACAGTAGTTTATCTATTGCTAGGTTTCGCTAAATCTCTTGGAATTAGAAGCAAAAACGATATCCATGTAAGATGGAGTAATACAACGAAGCCTTCCTTAGGGGGAATTGCAATTTTTGCTTCCATGTTTATGGCGATTGTAATTTATTCCATTTCACATCCTACACAAAATATCTTCGGAGACCTTCGCTTTCTGTTTTTCTTCTTAGGCGCATCATTGGCATTCTTTATGGGACTTGCTGATGACGCCTTCAACACAAAACCATTAATTAAACTGTTGACTCAGTTGCTTTGTGGTGGGAGTCTCGTTGCCAGTAATATTATTATTTCAATTACTGATGTGTTTTGGATTGATGGTATAATTACACTGGTTTGGGTCGTTGGGCTAATGAATTCCTTAAATATGTTAGATAATATGGATGGCATTACGGCCAGTATTGCAATAAATATATTGCTCTTTTTACTGGCCTTTAGCTTCTTTTTCACTACACCATTACTCGATGTAAACACCTTCATTGTTATTGGACTTATTGGTTCATTAAGTGGATTTCTTTTAGTAAATGCCCCTCCTTCCAAATTATTTATGGGAGATTCCGGCAGCCAAGTAATTGGATATGCGGTTGCATACTATAGTGTTTATTTCTTGTGGGTTCAAGACCCCGGTGCCACCCCTCCTTATGTTACAACCTACGTTGCACTTTTGATATTGGCCATTCCGTTCATTGATACGTTTACAGTAACTTTCAACCGCATAAAACAAGGTAAATCACCCGCAAAAGGAGGAAAAGATCACACAACACATCACATGGTATATCGGGGGTTTACTGAACGTCAAACCTTTATTTATTTTTGGCTGATTTCATTTATCCTGGGATACTTTGGGCTTCTCATAATGTACCTCTACCAACGTAACTTCTCCTTTTTCTCAGCGCTTCCAATCATCCCATTCTTTATTGCTTTTTATTTCCTATTCAGAAACACACATGTATTTAAAGCCCCAAATAATAAAGACATCCCTTTGGATTAGCCTTACTTTCATTTTATTTAATTGTACCTCAAATAAAAAAGTAAGCCCATCAACGCCGTTGGTTAGTACCCAGAAAACCCCAAAATTGCCAAGGAAAATCCTATTTTTCAACGATTATATTTCAATCACAGATTTCGATTTAAGGGAACGATTAGACCGAGAGTTGTTAGTAAACACCTATTTTCAAAGCAGTACAAGCATTGCCATCAAACGGGCCACACGTTACTTCCCTACCATTGAGCGGATTTTAAAAGAAGAAGGGGTTCCTGATGATTTCAAATACCTTTGCGTTATTGAAAGTAACCTTAGTAACGTTACCAGCCCGGCAGGTGCCGCTGGATTTTGGCAATTCATGCCAGGAACCGCACCGGAATACGGGATTAAAATCACCTCAGAAATCGATGAGCGCAATCACCTTGAAAAAAGCACGAGAGCAGCATGCCAATTAATTAAAAACAACTACACCTTGTTTAAGGATTGGGTTAATGCTTGTGCAGCCTATAATCGTGGACCAGGCGGACTAATGCAAGACATGAAATCTCAGGGTGTGAAGCACTTTTTTGATACTGAAATGAATCCTGAAACTGCACGCTATGTGTTTCGAATCATGGCGTTAAAATTAATCTTGGAACACCCTGCCGACTATGGGTATCAAATTCCAAAAACTGCGCAGTACTCCCCCATTAAATGCAAGGTCATTCATATCAAAAAGCCAATTAATGATATAGCTATGTGGGCACGCCAACACGGCACCAGCTTTAAAAATATACGCATTTTAAATCCTTGGATCTTATCAAATCGCCTTTCCGCTACATCAATTCCATGTTCCATTAACATTCCTGCAAACAAAGAACAACTTGGGGTGTTTAAAAAATAGAATCCATTAACATGAAGGAACAGGAAACGATTTCGGTATATGGTGCTCGAGCGCATAATTTAAAAAATATCGACCTTTCCTTTCCAAGAAATAAATTAGTTGTTTTTACTGGACTTAGCGGAAGCGGTAAAAGCTCCTTGGCCTTTGATACCATTTTTGCCGAAGGTCAACGAAGGTACATTGAAACCTTTTCATCTTATGTCAGGCAGTTCATTGGTGGTCTCGAACGACCAGATGTAGATAAAATCGATGGCTTAAGTCCTGTTGTTGCTATCGAACAAAAAACGGTTTCTCGCTCCCCGCGTTCAACGGTCGGAACCATTACCGAACTGTATGATTTTTTTCGGTTATTGTACGCTCGGGCAGGTACCGCATATTCCATGGTTACTGGTGAGCCCATGGTTAAATACACCGAAAGAGAAATAACCGATCTCATTTGTAATCGCTATGCAGGAAGAAAATTTGCAATTCTCGCACCAAAAATTAGGGCAAGAAAAGGACATTACAAGGAACTATTCGAACAAATTACGCGTCAGGGATTTACCAAAGTACGGGTTGATGGAGAAGTGCGAGACATCACACCGGGCATGAAATTGGATCGTTACAAAACGCACGACATCGAGGTAATCATCGACCGATTCACCGAAAACATATCCGACAGTGATCGTGTTTACAATGCGGTAGGTACCGCCATGAAAATGGGAGCTGGCATCATGATGGCTATGGATTGGTCCTCCATGGAAGCCGTTTACTTCAGCCGGAGTTTAATGTGTCCGAGCAGTGGGATTTCTTACCCTGATCCCGAGCCGAATTTATTTTCATTCAATTCACCTTATGGGGCATGTGCACCATGCAGCGGTCTAGGCGAGGTAAGTGCCGTCGACTTAGAAAAAATCATTCCAAATCCTTCCCTATCGATTCAAAAAGGGGGGATTGCACCCTTAGGGAGTTTTAAACATAACTGGTTCTTTGATAAACTTCAAAAAATTGTCCTTGCCATGGGACATACCCTACAAACCCCGCTTGCCCAATTCACTCCAGAGGAAATTAACTTTTTACTCTATGGGAATGAAGACATGCAATTAAGTAAAGATGATATCCAAGAACGATTCGAAGGGATCATTCAGTTCATGATGCGCTACAAAGAAGATGGAGATCCTGTATTGCTTCGTTGGGTAGAACAATTTATGCATAAGATTACCTGTCCGACATGCCAAGGGTTTCGATTGAAACAGGAAGCATTGCATTTCAAACTAGCAGGTAAACATATCGGTGATATTTCTGAAATGGATTTATCTGAATTAAATCATTGGTTGCAAGAAATCGAAGGGGACTTAGGTAGGGAACAACAGGTGATTGCTTCTGAAATACTGAAAGAAATAAAAACACGCCTGAGATTCATTTTGGATGTTGGATTGGGATATTTATCCTTGGGAAGATCCTCCAAAAGCTTGTCCGGAGGAGAAGCGCAGCGGATAAGACTCGCCACACAAATTGGTACTGAACTCATTAACGTACTTTATATCCTGGATGAACCATCCATTGGATTACACCAAAGAGATAACACCAAACTCATTAACTCGCTTAAGAAACTAAGAGATGCGGGGAATACCGTTTTAGTAGTGGAACACGACCGAGATATGATTGCCGAAGCTGATCATATTGTAGATATTGGTCCCGGCGCTGGGATCAACGGAGGAAACATTGTTTTCTCAGGGACTTACCCGGAATTGTTAACCTCACAAACGACAACATCAAACTATTTCAACGGTCGGAATTGCATTGAAGTACCTTCAACGCGACGCAAAGGAAATGGAAACATACTCACCTTAACGAATGCCTCTGGGAACACCTTGAAAAATGTAACTTTGAAACTTCCATTGGGTACCTTTACTTGCGTAACAGGAGTTTCAGGTAGTGGAAAATCTACCCTAATCAATCAAACCTTATACCCTGTTCTCAGGAAGCATTTTTACCAGAGTCTTGGACAAGCATTACCCTATAAATCGATTGCTGGTCTGGAACATATTGATAAAGTGATCGACATCGATCAAAGTCCGATTGGTAGAACACCTAGGTCCAATCCAGTTACCTACACTAAGGTATTCGATGAAATCCGAAGTTTATTTGCATCATTACCAGAGGCACAAATCAGGGGCTATAAACCCGGCCGTTTTTCATTTAATGTAGCAGGCGGAAAATGCGAAACATGCAACGGCGGTGGACTTAGGCTTGTAGAAATGAACTTCTTACCTGACGTCTACGTGACTTGTGAAACTTGTCAAGGAAAACGTTACAATGCAGAAACCCTTGAAGTTAAATTCAAAGGGAAATCTATTTCTGATGTATTGAACATGCAAATTTCGGAAGCCGTTCCATTTTTTGAGTCCATTCCTAAAATTCATCGCGTGTTAGCTACGTTAGAAAGTGTAGGAATGGGTTATGTTACCTTAGGGCAGCCCTCAACTACCCTTTCTGGTGGTGAAGCTCAACGAATTAAGTTAGCTGCTGAATTATCTAAAAAAGCTACGGGGAACACCCTGTATTTACTTGACGAACCCTCTACCGGCTTACATTTTGAAGACATTAAACTTTTGCTAAATGTACTTCACCGTTTAGTTGATGATGGAAATACAGTATTGGTGATTGAACACAACCTAGACATTATCAAAACCGCAGACTATATTGTTGATATGGGTCCGGATGGTGGGAAAGGAGGCGGAATGATAATTGCCGAGGGAACTCTAGAAAAAATCACTACGAAATACCAAAACAAATCTGATACAGCATCCTATTTATTAGAGGAAATAAATAGAAATATAAATATGAACAAAAACTGAGTTTATTTTTATAATTTTGTAGCGCTAAAACAACATTAAAACTTAGAACAATGGCAGTAGAAATTACAGACGCAAACTTCGACAAATTAGTAATGAAATCAGATAAGCCAGTAATGGTTGATTTTTGGGCAGAATGGTGTGGTCCTTGTCGAATGATCGGCCCCGTAGTAGAAGAACTACATACGGAGTATGCAGATAAAGCTATTATTGGAAAAGTTAATGTTGACCATAATTCGGGAGTTGCAGCACAATTTGGTGTCCGAAGCATTCCGACCATCTTATTTATCAAAAATGGAGAAGTTGTTGATAAATCGGTTGGTGCCGTTCCTAAAGCTACCTTAGCCGCTAAATTGGACGCGATCTTATAATCGGTACTTCATACCAACACATTCATGGATAATTTTTTCCGGAGGCTCAAATACTATGGAATTGGTTTTGGCATAGGGTTGATCTTTGTGGTGTTGTTGTTTCAACAAAAAGGCTGTTCTTGGACGCCTGGAAACCGCGTTAAATCTGCCATTCTTGAACGGATAATTTTTATTGATTCGTTAGACGAGAATTACATCAAAACGCACAACATCACACCAAAAATACTGCGTCAATTTATCGAAAACGGTACCGTTTCATTCCTGAAAAGCAAACGAAACGGTCAGGAGAAGCTGTACCATTTCCATGGAACATTAGGTAGCGACAAATCCTTTAATTGCCTTGTTGGTTATCGTGAAAAAAGTGTGGTAGTGGATTTGGATTTTGAACATTCGGACATCAAACAATATAAATCATTGGCTGGTTTTGCTAAACCTTTTCTTTACAAAAAGAAAAACTGGTTTTCAGGAAAATGGAATTTATATGAATTAAAGGGAATGGTCCCTTCGTCTGCTCCTGAAAAATTCACAGAATTATTCTTAAAAAACGGAAGATTAGACTGCAGTAAAAGTACGTTTGATGTTCAGAAACCAACAAGCTTTTTAATCTTCATAAACGAATTTGCGAAACATCACAAACAAGAATACCAAATGCGTACGATTTGGTATCAAGAAAAAATCGAAATTAAAGACTTGTCAATTATTGAAATTAAGAGTAACAATTAGCAAACGTTAATTGTTAATAATTCAAGAGACCTCCTGAATTAGTCGGACGGATTATCGTTAATTTTGAATCATGGAATTTAGTGCCACTCAAATTGCACAGTTACTCGAAGGTATTGTTGAAGGAGATGCTTCAGCATCAGTTTCGGGTCTTTCAAAAATTGAAGAAGGAAAAACAGGTTCGCTTTCCTTCCTGTCTAATCCAAAATACGAGGCTTACATTTACACTACAGGTTCTAGTATTTGCATAGTAAACGACAGTTTTCAACCAACAAAACCCTTGCCAAATACACTTACCTTGATTAAGGTGAAAGATGCTTATGCTTGTTTTGCAAAGTTACTCAGCGTGTACCAAGCATCCATGAGAAAAGCGCCCGGAATCGAACAACCATCGTTCATTGATCCAAGCGCAACGATTGGAAACGATGTCTACATCGGAGCGTTTGTCTACATTGGCGCAAATGCCCAAATAGGTGACGGATGTGCAATTTACCCCAACACGCACATCGGACAAGGAAGTACTATCGGGTCAAACACCACGCTATTTTCCGGTGTACAAGTATATGACAACATGCATATTGGTTCAAATTGTATTATTCACGCAGGGGTAGTGATTGGCAGCGATGGATTTGGATTCGCACCAAACGAACAGGGTGTATTTGACAAGGTGCCGCAAATCGGCAATGTAATCATTGAAGACTTCGTTGAAATTGGCGCTAATTCTACAATTGACCGTGCAACCATGGGGTCAACCCGTATTAAAACAGGCGTTAAAATCGATAATTTATGTCAAATAGCGCATAATGTTGAAGTGGGTGAACATACTGCGCTCGCCGCTCAAGTGGGCATTGCCGGTTCAGCAAAACTGGGTAAACATATCATGGTAGGTGGACAAACCGGTATCAGCGGACACCTTCACATTGCAGACGGAACGAAGATTGTTGCACAGTCAGGCATTCCATCCACTGTTAAAGAAGCTGATACCCTAATGGGTACACCAGCCATACCAATCAACGACTTTAAGCGATCGTTCATCGGATTTAGAAAGTTACCTGAAATGATGCGAGAATTGAGTCAGTTGAGAAAAGAAATCAATGAATTAAAAGCGAATAAATCATAACATGACCGAACAACAACATACACTCAAACAACCCGTAGCATTGATGGGTGTTGGCTTGCATACTGGAGAAAAAGTCACCATAGAACTATGTCCTGCTCCAGCCAATCATGGCTATAAATTTCAACGAGTCGATTTAGAAGATGCGCCAATAATCAATGCGGATGTGGATCTGGTGGTCTCTACGGAACGAGGAACCACACTGGAGTCAAAAGGGGTTAGAGTTTATACTACAGAACATGTACTCGCAGCCTTGGTTGGTTGTGGCGTGGATAATGCCTTGATTAAAATTTCTGGTCAAGAAATTCCGATTTTAGATGGAAGCGCCCTACCCTACGTAAAAGCGATTGATTCTGTAGGCACGGAAGCCCAAGATGCTGAGCGCATTTACTTTGAATTGGATGAAAACATTCCATGGGAAGATACCGAAAAACAAATTGAATTTTTAGCTATACCCGATAAGGTGTACCGTCTAACTGTAATGGTTGATTATAATTCTCCTGTCCTTGGCACTCAGCATGCCAGCATGTACAACTTGGATGAATTCAAACAAGAAATAGCACCTTGCAGAACCTTTGTTTTCTTAAGAGAATTAGAGTATTTAGCAGGGAACAACTTAATTAAAGGGGGTGACCTAGACAATGCGATTGTACTTGTAGATCGATTGGATGTTTCACAAGAAGAGCTTAACCGATTGGCAAAACTCTTAGGAAAAGAAAACCTTCAAATATCCATTGAAGGCATCGGTGTATTAAACAGCCTAAAACTCCAATACGAGAACGAACCTGCTAGACACAAGCTGTTAGATATCGTTGGTGATTTAGCGCTTATTGGACGACCGATTAAGGCGCATATTCTTGCTGCCCGACCGGGCCATTCAGGTAATGTGCGGTTTGCCAAGGTGTTAAAAGACCAAATCAAAAAACAACAAGGAAAAGGGAAATGCTTTGACCTGACCAAGGAGCCCTTGTATTCGATTCAAGACATCGAGCGAATGCTCCCTCATCGGTACCCATTCTTACTTGTAGATAAAGTGATGGAATTGACTGAAAACTCAATCATTGGGGTAAAGAATGTAACTATGAATGAACCGATGTTTACCGGACATTTTCCTGGAAACCCTGTATTTCCTGGTGTTTTACAAATAGAAGCAATGGCTCAAGTCGGTGGGATTTTCGCATTAAGTGGTGTTGAAGATGCACACTTATACTCTACCTATTTCATGAAAATCGACAAAGTTAAATTCAAATCGAAAGTTGTGCCCGGTGATACCCTTGTGTTTGAATTAAACTTACTTTCACCGATTCGCCGAGGCTTAGTTGAGATGGGAGGAACAGCTTATGTGAACGGAAAACCTGTAATGGAAGCTGAAATGTTAGCACAAATTATAAAAGATAAAACGGAATGATTTCTCCCCTAGCGAGCGTACATCCTGATGCAAAACTTGGTGCACAAGTGAGCATTGCCCCTTTCAGTATGATTCATGAAAATGTAATTATCGGAGAAGGAACAAAAATTCATTCCAATGTAGCGCTTTATCCTGGAACACGCATCGGTAAACACTGTGAGATTTTCCCTGGAGCTGTAATCGGTGTGATTCCACAAGACCTCAAATTTGAAGGTGAAGATACAACGGTTGAAATTGGAGATTATACTAAAATCAGGGAATGTGTTACGATTCATAGAGCCACCAAAGACAAGTGGCAAACTGTGATTGGATCTCATTGTTTACTTATGACGTATGTGCATGTAGCACATGACTGCCAAATTGGAAACCACGTAATTTTGGCAAGTTATACCGGGCTTTCTGGTCATGTTACCATTGATGATTACGCCATACTTGAAGGAAAGGTCGCAGCACAACAATTTGTTCATATTGGTAAACACGCGTTTATCGGTGGCGCCTCACTGATTCGAAAAGATGTACCTCCATATATAAAAGCAGCGAGAGAACCCCTAACGTTTGCGGGAGTGAATTCTGTAGGATTACGTAGAAGAGGATTTAGCGATGAGGATGTTCGGCTGATTGAAGACATTTACCGAATCATCTATGTGCAAAACAGTAATATTTCTAAAGGAATTCAAGCCATAGAAGAAAGCATTCCAGCTTCACCGCTGCGCGATGAAATTCTTGCCTTTATTCAAGCCTCTGACAAAGGTGTAATCCGAGGAATGATTTAATATGTTTCATCGTGGAGAACTGGTTACTCTAACCATTGATGCCTACGCCTTTGGCGGCAGGGGTATAGCGAAGATTCCAACGGAAGATTCTCATTTCATTGTATTTGTGGATAATGCGTTTCCCGGGCAAGTGGTCAAAGCAAAAATTGATGTTAAACGCAAACACCATGCGGAAGCAAAATTAGTCGAGGTAATTAAGCGTTCACCACTCGAGGTTGTTTCTGATTACCAAGAAATTTCGGGTGCGCCGTATATTTTTGTTTCACAAGAAGAACAACACAAAGCCAAGCTATCGTCCACCCTAAGTACCTTTTCTAAGATAAGCGGAATCAGAGACCTAGAACAAAAATTTGATGAGTACATCGCCTCACCTTCCCTATATTTTTATCGGAATAAAATGGAATACAGCTTTTCAAGCATTGAACACGACATGGAAAGCGGTGAAGATATTGACGATGCCTTTGCTTTAGGATTTAAACGCAGGGGAACATGGTGGAAAGTGGAGAATTTGAATAAACCGAGCGGCTTATTTGATGAGGAATGGGAAGAGAAATTAATTCAGCTCAGAACCTTTTTAAAAAACACAACGTTACCCGCTTGGCATCCACCACAAAAGAAAGGGTTTTTCAGACATATTATTATACGAAAGTCCTTTATGCACAACCAATTACTGGTTAATTTGGTTACGTCATCTGACGGAATTAAACACTTTGACCGAAATGCTTTTGTTGCTAAAGTACTTGAATTACATGGGGATCGAATCGCAGGAATTCAACATACGGTGAATGATGACGTTGCGGATCGATCGAAGATTGAAAATGGACAAACCAAAATGCTTTACGGCAAACCCTTTGTTGAAGAGCAAATTCTTGGTTTAACCTTTCAAATGCGCATGGAGAGTTTCTTTCAAACCAATCCTGCGTGTGCAGAACTACTATACCAAAAAGCTATCGATTATTTACTGGAGGACCTACCGCCAAATCAGGAAATATTGGATTTATTCTGCGGAACAGGAACCATTGCACAACTCATTGCCACCAGAAACCCCAGTGCCCGAATTACGGGTGTTGATATCGTACCGGAAGCGATTGAAGATGCTAAAGAAAATGCGAATAAAAACAAGCTGACAGATGTCAGTTTTCACGCAGCAGATGTTGGTAAATTCCTTAAAGAGCATCCGCAATACGAAGGGAACATCGGTGCGCTTATCTTGGATCCTCCACGTGCAGGAATTGCCCCAAAAACTTTGCTTAAAACGATCGCACTTGGCGCCAAACGAATCGTTTATATATCATGTAATCCATCGACACAAGCACGAGATGCCTCCACACTGGTTGATGCCGGATACACCTTAGAAAAATTCTGTTTAGTGGATCAATTCCCACATACCGGGCACATTGAGTCCATCGCTAAATTCATCAAAACATGATTGTATCCATACTCTCGATCGGTGATGAATTATTAATTGGACAAACGGTCAATACCAATGCAGCTTGGCTTGGCAAGGAGTTATCATCCATTGGCGCAAGGATACAACAAGTACTCACAATTTCTGACGATGAACATGTCATTCGAAGAGCCATTGATGAATCCACTGCTGATCTTTGTATTGTAACTGGTGGCTTAGGTCCGACAAAAGATGATCGCACCAAAAAAGTATTGGCGGCATATTTTGATATGCCATTAGTTGAGGACAAAGAAACACTTAATCACATCGCAGACTTTTTTGCACGGAGAAACCGGCCAATGCTTCAAGTTAATATCGATCAAGCATTATTGCCAAAAGGGTGTGAAATCCTCCCAAATCGCTTGGGAACTGCCGCAGGAATGTGGTTCAAAGCAAAAGGCAAATCGGTAATTAGCCTTCCGGGTGTACCTTATGAAATGAAAGGAATTTTCGTGGAGGAAATTTTACCTAGATTACAGGAAAACCATAATTTAAACGCCCTGTATCACCAAACGATAATCACTCATGGAATGGGCGAAAGTTTTCTAGCGGAACGAATTGCCGCATGGGAAACATCCTTGGAAGAGGCAAAGCTATCCTTAGCATATCTCCCATCGCCAGGTATGGTAAAATTGCGGATTGGATCCCACAAGGGAAAAACAGATAAAGGCTTAATTGAAAACAAGATAAGTGAATTACAAACCATTATACCCGAACTTATTGTAGGTTATGGGGAAGATACCTTGTCATCTGTAATTGCTAATTTACTTTCCTCCCAACAAAAAACAGTTGGAACCGTAGAAAGCTGTACCGCAGGAAGTTTAGCCACGTCAATTGTTGGCAATTCCGGTTCTTCGCAATATTTTAGGGGCAGCTTGCTCACCTATCAAACCAGCATGAAATCCAGTTTACTTGAAATAGAACCCGAGTTTATTGAATTGCATGATGTGGTTAGTGAAGCGGTTGTCAAGCGCATGGCCGAAGCAGGAAGGGAGCGCCTCGGAGTAGATTACTGCCTGAGTACCACCGGCATCATGGGACCTACCGCGGGCGACTCACAGCATCCTGTAGGTACCGTTTGGATCGGACTTGCTCGTTCGGGAGAAACCATTGCCAAAAAATTCCATTTCGGAGATAATCGCCTGAGAAACATTGAAATGAGTACCTTAGCCGCGTTGAATTTATTGCGATTAGCACTTTTAAAGGAATAATACCCTTAAAAATCGCGGAAAAAATAAATTTCAATTTGCTTTTATCTTAAAAATATCGTTTCTTTGCACCCGCTTTAATTAAAAGTTTAATACATCATGTCGCGCATTTGTCAGCTAACAGGAAAATCGGTAATGGTAGGAAACAACGTTTCTCACTCCAACCGTAAAACGAAAAGAAGATTTTTACCAAACTTGGTAACAAAGAAATTCTATGTACCTGAAGAAAATACATTCATTACCTTGAAAGTATCCACTTCAGCTATTCGAACAATCAATAAGAAAGGAATATCTGCTTGTTTGAAAGATGCTCGGGCGAAAGGATTTATTAAATAATTTACCCTGTTGGGAAACAGAATAAACGAAAAGTAAAATGGCTAAGAAAAGTAAAGGAAATAGAATTCAAGTAATTCTTCAATGTACAGAGCATAAAGAATCAGGGATGCCTGGAATGTCTCGTTACATTACAACCAAAAACAGAAAAAACACGCCTGACCGTATGGAATTAAAGAAATTTAATCCCGTGTTAAAGCGATATACCGTTCACAAAGAAATTAAATAAGCATAGACCATGGCAAAGAAAGTAGTTGCATCCTTACAAAAAGGTGGAGGAAAAGAGCACACAAAAGTGATTAAAATGGTTAAATCTGAGAAATCAGGTGGTTACGTTACTAAAGAAGAAATCGTTCACAACGACAAAGTTAAAGATTGGTTCGCTAAGAACTAATTGATTATCTAATTATAGACGATCCCGTCCGCCAAGGTGGACGGGATTTTTTGTGCATTAACATTATGGGAATTTTTGATTTTTTTTCAAGGGGTAAAAAAGAAGACCTTGACCGAGGCTTAGAAAAGACAAAACAATCTTTTTTTAGCAAAATTACTCGTGCAATACTTGGGAAATCCAAGGTAGATGATGAAGTATTAGACAATTTGGAGGAAGTACTTATTTCATCCGATGTTGGTGTGGCCACTACCCTTAAAATCATTGATCGAATCCAAAAACGCGTTGATCGCGACAAAGTACTTAATACGGATGAATTAAATACAGTGCTTAAAGAGGAAATCACTGGTTTATTGGTAGACAGCAACATTTCACTTGAACAAAATAAGCAACTGAACCCCAATGAACCGTATGTGATCATGGTAGTTGGGGTAAATGGGGTTGGTAAAACCACAACCATCGGGAAACTCGCCCATCAATTTAAATCTTCTGGAAAAAAAGTGATGCTGGGCGCAGCAGATACCTTTAGAGCTGCAGCTGTGGATCAATTAATCATTTGGTCTCAGCGCGTTGGAGTAGACATTGTACAACAAGGCATGAATGCCGATCCCGCGAGTGTGGCATTTGATACCTTGCAATCTGCTAAAGCAAATGGAGCTGATGTGGTGATTATCGATACCGCAGGTAGACTACATAACAAAGTTAACTTGATGAACGAGCTGAGTAAAATCAAACGGGTAATGACCAAGGTGTTCCCGAATGCTCCGCATGAAATTCTATTAGTACTCGATGGGTCAACCGGCCAAAACGCCTACGAACAAGCAAAACAGTTTGCTCAAGCCACGGAAATCAACGCCTTAGCCATCACCAAATTGGATGGAACTGCCAAAGGAGGTGTAGTTATTGGGATTTCTGACCAAATGCAAATCCCGGTTAAATATATTGGTGTTGGGGAAAAAATGGAGGACCTTCAATTGTTCGATAAACAAGCATTTGTAGAAGCACTATTTAGCGAAACCGCAGGCTAAAAATTCATTTCTATTGCGTATCTTCGGGGAAAATTTTTTATGCGCTTTCTTTCCTTATTATTCCTATTCCCTGTTATAGCCTTCTCTCAAGAATATAATGTTCGGGGATTTATCACCAATGAAAAAAATGGGGAAGCCATAAGCAACGAAAAAGTAACCCTACTCACTATGGATAGTACCTTGGTTGCGGGCGCCATGACCGATGCCAACGGGTTATTTTCCATTCCAAAACTTAAAAAAGCAGACTATTTATTGAGGATAAATGTACCTGGATATAAGCGAACGTTCATTCCTGTTAAATTCCCTGCAGATAAAAAGATTATTGACATTCCGATTAAACTGACGCCAACGGATAAAACGTTTGATGATGTGGTAGTTACTGCCGAATCAAAAACAAAAAAAACCAAGCCTGACGTCGGTACGATCAAATTCGACAAAGAAGGGGTTGAACGTATTCCTGTGTATGGCGCAGAAAGTGATGTACTTGGTGCCGTTTCTGTTACTCCCGGAGTTACCGTAACGGGCGATCAAGGCGGACAATTTTACGTGCGCGGAGGAACCCCAATCCAAAACAAGACCTTATTGGATGGTATGACCATCTATAATCCCTTTCACTCCATTGGGTTCTACTCGATTTTTGAAACAGAATTAGTGAAATCAGTGGATATTTATACGGGAGGATTCGAATCCAAATACGGAGGAAGAGTTTCATCGATTATGGACATTTCATACCGAGATGGCGATCGTGGCGCTTTTGGCGGCAAAGTTTCGGTGTCTCCATTCCTAGCGAAGCTTGTGTTAGAAGGTCCGTTTAGCAAAGCAAAAAATGGCAGACTTTCTCCGGGATCTTACGTGTTTACAGCAAAACACAGTTTAATTGACTACACCTCTAAATCGCTATATCCTAAAATCAATGAAGGAGACGGTCTCCCCTTTAACTTTACCGATTTATATGGAAAAGTAACCTTTACCAGTGAAAGCGGATCGAAAGTGAGCTTTTTTGGATTCCATAATCAAGACAGCGTGAATTATAGCATTGCCGACTTGAATTGGCAGGCTTCGGGAGGCGGAATGAACTTTTTATTGATTCCTTCGGGCTCCCCAGTGTTTATTCGGGGCCATGTGAATGGATCAAATTTCATGACCACCTTTGCTGAAGACCAAGTAGAGCCACGTTATTCAAAAATTGGTGGATTTGATTTAGGTTTCGACTTTTCTTATTTCCTAAAAAATGAAGGCGAAATGAACTACGGATTTAATTTTTGTGGGTTCAATACACAATTCGTTACCTTCAATGAAGCTAAAAGAAAAATAGAAGCATTTAACTTCTCCACAGAACTTGGCGCGTATTATAACTACAGAAGAGTTTCTAAAGACCTTCGATGGGTTATGCAAGCTGGGTTTCGAGTTCAAGCCTACGCTTCATTAAGCACCATTTCCCCTGAACCCCGACTGGGCTTAAAATACAACGCCACGGAAAAAATGAGATTCAAATTCTCTGGAGGACGTTATTCACAGAACTTTACTTCCGCTTCCAGCGATAAGGATATTGTAAACTTGTTTAACGGATTACTCTCAGCGCCAACTAATGTGCAAGAACAATTCATTAATGAAAATTTAAACTCAAAAGATATTCAAAATGGATTACAATATGCATGGCATGGCATCCTAGGGATAGAATATGACCTAAACAAATCGAATTTCTTGAACATTGAAGGGTATTACAAGTATTTCAATCAACTAAGCAATATTAACCAGAACAAATTATATGAAGATCTTGCCCAATTCGAATTAGTAGATGATGTGTTTAAAAAGGATTTCATCATTGAATCAGGTAAAACAATTGGTGTGGATGTACTTTATAAATTAACCTTAAATCGCCTGTTCATATGGGGGGTATATTCGTATAGTTACTCTACCCGATGGGATGGTTTTGATACCTACTTCCCAGTATTTGACCGTAGACATAATGTGAACTTGGTTGGCTCATACCAATTTGGCAAGAAAAAAGACTTAGAAATTAATGTACGATGGAATTTAGGTTCGGGACTTCCATTCACACCAACCGCTGGATATTATCAAGCAGAGAATTTCAATGGCGGTGTCACTACGGACTATGTGACGAACAATCCATCAACCATTACTACATTGTTAGGTACCTTTAATAGCCGCAGACTTCCTTATTATCACCGATTAGATATCACGGTTAAAAAGCATTTCGATTTTAAAAACAAAACAAGGCTTGAAGTAACTGGTAACATTACGAATGTCTATGATCGAAAGAATATCTTTTACGTGAATCGAGTTACTTCTAAAGTAATTTATCAATTCCCTATTCTTCCAAGTTTTGGCGTAAGTTATAAGTTCTAATATGGCGAACATCAAACCCTTTCGAGCGATACGTCCGGCTAGGAACAAGGTGCACTTAGTGGCTACAAGGCCTTACTATTCTTATAAACCGAATGTACTTAAGGCCAAACTAGAAGATAACCCCTATACGCTCTTACACATCATTAATCCGGAATTTAACCGCCTTAAACGTACAGAAGCAAATTCAAACGAACGATTTCAGTTGGTAAAAGAAGGATATGAGTCGTTTCAAGAAAAGGGGATTTTAATTCAGGATGCTGAACCGCATTTGTATATTTATCGACAAACCTGTCCAGATCGTGTGTACACTGGAATAATTGGGGGTGCAGACGCCGAAGAATACCTGAGCGACCACATTAAAAAACACGAGGCCACACTCACCGAACGCGAAGGAGTTTTCACACGCTACTTAGACATTGTTGGCCTAAATGCCGAACCTGTATTGATGTCTTATGAAGGCACCGATACCATCGACAAAATCATACATAACTTAACCCAACAAAGACCCGAATACGAATTCACTACAACCGACTTGATCACCCATGAATTATGGATTATGTCGGTAGAGGAAAGCGGATCGATTGCAGAAGAGTTTAAGAAAATAGAATCCGTTTATATTGCTGATGGACATCATAGAAGCGCCTCATCTGTAGCATTATACGAAAAATATAAAGCCGCAGGAATTACCGGAAAAGGACAGTTCTTTTTGGCATATTACGTGCGAGAAGATGCCCTTAAAATCCTTGAATTTCAGCGCTTAGTAAAACACTTAAATGGACTTAGCCCTGAATCATTTATTGATAGTATCTCGCATCTCGGAACCTTGGTGCCATTGAATACGCCAAGAAAACCACTGGCGGCGCATGAAATCACCATGTACTGCAACAACTCGTGTTATTCATTAACGCTAAGTGCGGCGCATATTGATGCAACGCATCCTACAAATTCTTTAGATGCCCAGCTATTGACCCAATTGATACTGGACCCTATCCTTGGAATTAAGGATTTAAAAACCTCAGAGGATATTTCTTTTGTTCCTGGAAACACGCCTTTTGTAAATGTATTAAACCAAGTAAATGATGCCACATTTCAAGTAGCATTTTTTCTGTATCCCATACCCATGTCGGCCGTAAAAAACGTAGCGGATCATGGCATGTTTATGCCTCCAAAATCAACTTGGGTTGAACCGAAATTACGCAGTGGCTTAACTATAATGGATATCCATGATTAAGGCGCATCTAGAAGAAATTCGTTCGAGCCTAACCGCTAGCACGGTGCTCATTGCTGTTTCAAAAACCCATCCAACTGAACGTATCATGGAAGCTTATGAAGCAGGTCAACGTGATTTTGGAGAGAACAAAGTTCAAGAGTTGGTAGAAAAGTACGAGGTGCTACCAAAAGATATTCGTTGGCACATGATTGGACATTTGCAAAGCAATAAAGTTAAATACATCGCGCCCTTTGTGCATCTAATTCATGGGGTTGACAGCTTCAACCTGTTAAAAGAAATCAATAAACAAGGTCAAAAAAACGGGCGACAGATTTCTTGTTTATTACAGTTTCATATAGCTCAAGAAGACACGAAATTCGGGTTGTCTTTGGAAGAAGCCAAGGCATTTTTAGCTGGACCTGAATTTTCTTTACTGGATCATGTCCGTATATGCGGTGTGATGGGAATGGCCACCTTCACGGAAAACACAACACAAATCAGAAAAGAATTCCAATCCTTACAAGCGATTTACCAACAACTAAAGTCAAATTATTTTTCCTCAAATGCTGAATTCAAGGAAATCTCTATGGGCATGAGCGATGACTACACAATTGCTATTGAGGAGGGAAGCACCTTAATACGGGTTGGGAGTAAAATTTTTGGAAGGAGGTAGAAAAAACGCTCTACTTCTTATCATACACCAACATACACTGTTGTTCTACAGCAAAGTACTTACGTGCCACCGCATTAATTTCGTCGAGTGTAATTGCATTTATTTTACGGAAAGTATCTTCTAACGAATCGATTCGCTTATAAATGAGTAAGGTTTTTCCATTCGACATCGTGCGGGCATTGTTACTCTCCCATCCGATGGACAATTGACTTAAAAACTGATACTTTGACTTTTTAAGTTGGATCGGGGTCATGCCCTTTTCTACCAACAAGCGAAGCTCCTTCTTTGCCAAATCAATCGACTTATCAATGTTTTTTTGTTCCGCAGAAAGAAGGATACCCCAAAAACCTGTGTCTTCCAACACCGCATAACTGGCTTCAACATGGTAGGCTAAGCCATGTTTCTCACGAATGACAATATTCAATCGGGCATTCATGGCTGGACCACCCAAGAAATTAATCAAAATGTTCATTGCCAAGCGATCCTCGCTGTGATATGATGGCGCAATTCCGCCTAAGATCGCGTGCGATTGAAAATTAGATTCTTTCTTACGAATAGTAAACGGCTTAATTTCAGCTGGCGGAGTCCATCCCAAATTCGTAGCCTTTGACGGTAAATCTTTTAATTGACATTCAATTAACTCCACTAAGCGGTGTTTAGGCTCTCGTCCAACATAGGAAACAACCATATTGTCGGCTGAAAAATTGGATTGTATAAAAGCCAATAAATCCTCCCGTTTAAATCGTTTAACTGATTTTTTAGTCCCTAATATCGGATTACCCAACGGATGATCGCCAAAAAATATTCTGTCAAATTCATCCATTAAGCGATCCAAGGGACTGTCTTTATAGGAATTAATCTCATCGATTACGACTTCTTTTTCTTTTTCAATTTCTTGAATGGGGAAATTAGAATTCACCACTAAATCCGACATTAGTTCAAATGCGCGTTTCGTATATCGATTCAAAAAGGTGGCATGCACGCAAATTTCTTCTTTGGCAGTAAAGGCATTCAACTCCCCGCCTACCTCATCGAGGCGGGTAAGAATCCACATGGCTTTCCGCGTATGGGTTCCTTTAAAAATACAGTGTTCTAAAAAGTGTGCAAGTCCCGGGTGAGAAGACGGTTCACTTCGACTACCTCCTTTAAAATAAAAAGCAAGGTGTCCAACAGCACTGTTTGAACGTACATAGGCCAAACGGATTCCATTGCTCAGGGTAATAACTTCAGTAGGACTTTCTTTCATCTTATGGATTTAGGCGGCTAATTTGCCACTCATCTTCGTTCAATTTAAAACACACGCGTTCATGCAAGCGTGAAGCTTGTCCTTGCCAAAACTCAAGATACGTAGGACGTAAAGCCATTCCTCCCCAGTGTTTTGGACGAGGGACTTCACCTGGAAATTCTTGCTCTAATTCCTTAAACCGTTGAGTAATTTCACCCATTTCTTTCAAGGGTTCAGATTGATGCGATGCCCAAGCCCCCAATTGACTTTCACGGGGACGTGAGGCAAAATAAGCATCACTTTCCGCTTCACTAATTCTATTTACCGTTCCTTCTATGCGGATCTGGCGCTCCAAGCCCGGCCAAAAGAACAACAGCGAAGCATTTGGATTTTGTTGAAGGTCTTTCCCTTTATGCGATAAATAGTTGGTATAAAACACAAACTGTCGATCAGATATTTCTTTGAGGTATACCACACGAGCACTGGGCTTCATTAATTCGTTCACCGTGGAAATTACCATGGCGTTGGCTTCCTTTTCACCGGAACTGACCGCCAAATTGAACCAGGTTTCAAAAGCCAAAAAGGGATCAGTAAATTGAAAGGCTTCTTGATTTTTTGAAAAATCTGAATGATTGTCCCTCAGCTGATCCAGTGGATTACTCATCGTCGCCCGTAAATTGATCGTCTAATTGACTGTCATCGTCATCGGCTTCATCCAGATCATCAACCGGTAATTCATCTTCGTCAATATCGCTGCCGGAAGCCGAAAAAACAACTCCTTTATTGCTTGTTGGTTCGATGAACTCTTCAATTTTCTTTGCTTTAGCTGGGCTTGCAACCTCATCCTCTCGGTAGGGGAAAATCTCAACAATTGGGGAAGCAATGATAGAAATTACTTGATAGTCAATCATTAAGGTTGCCAAACTCTCTTCCATGCGCAGATACGCTTCTTTCACATCGGGCGCAGAAACTAAAAAATTCTGTGCCACTTTCTTTTTCTTCTCGCCATCTTCCTCATCAACGCCGTATGTAATTTTACATTTAAACCAATTGGCAGAATCCTCATATTGAAAAATATCTTGAAGGTCGGTTCGAGTGATTCCTGTAACCATAAATTCACCGCGAATCATGGCACTAAGTTCTTCATAGATGCGGGCTTCGGCATCTGTAAAGGTCATTGCGGCCAACAAATAGGGCTCATTTACGCGTTTGAGGGATCCGTTCTCTAACTGTTTTGTATACTTAACTTTAACTGTAAACCAACTGTTCATTTTGATGTATTTTGTAGCCTACAAAAATACAGCACTTTTTCATCAAAAGTGGCCAGTGTTGAAAAGTAATTCTATTAAATTTTCAGGTTATTTCCCGAATCCAAAAGGCAATAAATCCTTTACGGTCTCAATAATCATGGTACGTTGATCTTGATTAACCAAAATTATGCGTATCGGGGTAGATTGTCGATTCTCAGATTCTAACATTACCTGGCGGCAGCCACCGCATGGAGACAGCAAATGTTCTTCCGGCATGAGTTCTCCTTGTGCCACAACCGCAAGGGTATCGATGGTGATTCCAGGGAAATTTGCACCCACATAATTTAAGGCTACACGTTCGGCACACAATCCAGAAGGGAAGGCTATGTTCTCTTGATTGCTACCACAAATTACTTCTCCAGTTTCTAAAAGCACTGAAGCTCCAACTTTAAATCGACTGTATGGCGCATAGGCCTTATCCATGGCATTAAATGCCTCTTTAATAAGCATCACATCTTGCGGGGAAAGTTCATTCCAATGTGCATGCATTCGGTATTGAAATTGATATTGTTGATTTGACATGAGGTTGGATACGAGGCATGTCCCTCAAAGTTACATTAGGACAAGCGGTGGGATACGATTTGTTCTACCTTTTGTACCAAATGATGTGGCTTGAACGTCCGCCATTCTAATTCATCGAGCTCGCCTCCCATGGCGACATAGGAATCAATTTGAATCCGCTGAAGCTCTTTGGCCACATGTGGATGTATATTAACCGCTGCAATCCATCCCTCTTCAATGTCTTCAAACCACTCTTCATAATAACAATCATCAGAATAATGAAAGTTCAATACATTTTCAAAAATTAATACAAAGCGCAAGATTCCTTCTTCAATGAGTGGATTCAGAACGTTCGATTTTAAGGTCATAATGTCGTTCTCTATCGCATCGTTCCACTCTCCAATGAATTCAATTACACATGTTCCGGCT
>JBEGMB010000118.1:0-4391 GCA_041183245.1 Bacteroidota bacterium | reverse complement strand
CTTGTTGGCATCCTGAATTGTTCCACGCTGATTTACCGCTTCAAGGTTTTGCTTATTCTGCGCATTTATTTCATACCCTACCCGATCTGTAGCGGCTACTTGAACAGATTCACGTACTTTGTTGTTTTCCGCCTCTTGAGCACCCATTACATCCCGTTCGTCCGCAGATTGCTCCAAGCTCCGTTGTTGATTCAAACTGCGCTGATCTTCTCGCTTTCCAGTTTCCAAGTTTGTGCGGTCAACCGATTCTTTTAATCCATCCCAAGCAGCATCTACCTTTAACTCATTGGTCGTTTTAGTAAACTCCATTTCCTCTTTAGCATCCGAAACATTTAATACCAAAGTAGCTCCAGCAGGCGCACTCACCACAGTCCCACGAACACTTGAAACGGGTGTGTTTTTTACGGGTTTAATTTTTTGATTCAATTGATCGATGACCGTTTTAAGGTAGTTTATTTCGATATTACCTAATTCGTTACTTCCGGCACGGGTTAGCAATAAGTTGGCTGCTGATAGGGCCGCAAGAGAATCTTTCAGTACAAGTTTAGGAACCTCCTTTTTATTGTCTACAAAATATGCATTGACTTTGGTATACCTGGAATTTAAGGCGATAATATCCGCTTGTTTTGCTTTAGATTTAAGCGGTTCTGTAGTCAACGCACCTTTTACTTTTGCGAGTCGAGCAGTATATCCGACCTTGTCCAAGGAATTAAATGTAACAGAATCCAGGTTATCCTTTACAATACGCAAGGCGTTTTGATATTTCGCCTCATCATCAAGTTTATTCTTTCTAGCGTCAGCGATTCTTGTATCCACATCGGTTATCGCCTTATTGCGTTTAACCATGTCACTAATTAATCCCATGGAACGCTTAATCTTTTCGTATTCTGCGATCGCGTTGTCGTATTCTGTCTTACCATTGGAGTGCATTGCGTATGCTTTTCTTATATCGGCATCAATTCCATCGGTAATCAACTTATCTAATGAAGTATTAAAGTCATTTTTTTTCTTTTCATCTACGAGATTACCAATTAATCCTTGTGCTTTTTGAACCGAAGCCTCAAATCCTGGAGCACTTCCTTTAGCACTTACTAATTTTTTAACTGAACCAATAGCTGCAGTAATTTCTCCTTCTAAATTTTGAGCGCCCAACAACACCGTTATGGAATCAATGGTAACCTTAATTCCATCTTTTAAGGCTTGAGGTATTTTTGTCAGTGTATAATTTTTCTGGTGTACGCTAATGGCCTCTTTATACTTTTTGTTCTTTAGTGCCAGATTATTACCCGCGGTCTTGTTTTTCCAAAATGTAGCGAGTTCTTTCTTTTTATTGTCCTCTTCTGTTTTCAAACCGGCTATAGCCGATAGTTTATTCTTTGCTTTAATTGAATTAGGATCTAATTTCAACACCGCATTGTATGGAATTTTCGCATCGTTCCATTTCAATAAGGTCAATAAAGAATCCCCTGCATTGAATAAGGAATCAATGGTGCGTTGCTTCTTAATTTCCTTTAATTGAGCTATTTGTGCTGCTTGCAAGGTTTGCTTTTTACGGTCAATGGTGGTATCCATTAATTGGTAAGCAGTTGCCTTTTTTGCCGCTGAATCCAAGTATTGAATCGCCATGGTGTAATTTTTAACCTGCTCAAAATCAGTACTTTTTCGTTTAAAAATGGCAATGAGTTGTCTTCCTTCTTCATCTGTTATTCGCTTGCGCAATGAATCCGCGTAGTTCTTTTTATGTGCCAAATCCGTTACACACTTCAACTCGTTTTCTTTCCATGTCAACTTTTCAGCATAATCCCGATCTCCCACATTAAAGGTAACGATGGGATTAATGGGCATTAAATTGAAATTGATTGAATCTGAAAGTCGTATGATTATTTCGGATGTTTTTTTCGGAAGCACTAAATCCTTCAGATCAACAACAACTTTTCGTGTTAGGAATCCTGGTTTAGCACATTGAATCACTAGGGGTTCTTTTTTAGAAACATAGGCGGATAACAAATACTCCCCTTTCTCATCGCTCAAACTGGAACCTAAGGTTTGTTGATTTTGAATTAGGTAAATGGAAGCGCCTGAAATCAAGCGTTTATTCTCTTCCCTGGTTTCTCCAGACAAAATTGCCTTAAACTGCTGCGCGAAGGAACCAAATCCAAGAATCAGAAAAAGTAATGCCGTGTAAAATCTCATGTGTTTCAAACGAAAATCAAATTCATTAGTAACAATATTGTACCTTAGTCTTACAAATTTCGACAAATAAAGCGAGAAAATAAAATGCTTAATTATACGGACTTAAGTTTCTGGGAAAAGCGTGCCTATACGGAGCATATCGATGTTGCGATTATAGGCGCTGGAATTGTCGGTATGACCTGCGCTTTGGCCTTAAAACACGCCAACTCATCCTTGCGAGTTGTTGTGTTAGAACGTGGATATTTACCCACGGGTGCCAGTTCCAAAAATGCGGGGTTTGCGTGTTTTGGTAGTCCTTCCGAAATCTACTCCGATTTAGCAAGCATGAGCGAAGAAGAGGTATGGGAAACCGTTGCAATGCGTTACGACGGGTTAAAACGTCTACTGGAACTTGTCCCGGCAGCGCGTATGGGATATGAAGCATGTGGATCCTGGGATTTATTAGATAAAAACGAATACATATCTGCAGACTTTCTGGCGTATTTAAACGATAATATACAAAAAATCTCCGGGCAAACATCGTGTTATTCCGAAGACCATGAAATGCTTGAAAAATCGGGAATACAGGGGTTTAAGTTTGCATTTAAAAACCGCTTAGAAGGCAGTATACAAACCGATTTATTAATTGATTCATTGCATGCATCTTGCATTGCAGCAGATATTAAATTCTTATATGGAACACCTGTTCAATCAATAGATTCGGGCGAACTTCTCACCCCATATGGCACCTTACATGCAAATCAAGTTGTTGTATGCACCAATGGCTTTGCGGCAAACCTATTACCCTTAGATGTAACTCCCGCTCGGGCTCAAGTGTTGGTAACAACGCCAATAGATGACTTAGCGATTAATGGAACCTTTCATTTTGATGAAGGTTATTACTATTTCAGGAACATTGGAAATCGAATCCTCTTTGGTGGTGGAAGAAACTTGGATTTCACCGGAGAGCAAACCCTCTCAATGGAACCCACTGCGCGCATTCAAAACCACCTTATTTCCTTACTCCAAACGAACATTATCCCAGGTAAATCGTTTGATATAGCATACCAATGGGCAGGAACAATGGGTCTTGGAACATCGAAGAAACCCCTCATAAAACGCATTGACAAGCACACGGTTGTTGGGGTACGAATGGGTGGTATGGGTGTTGCTATTGGTTCATTGGTAGGAGAAAAATTGAGTAAAATCGTATTAAATGAGTGAGCAGAACGAACCGTTTATTAACCCGATTGATCCGGAGAAAATCGCCGAGAATCCCGGACTACTTCCCTATGCCCATCATGCGGGCAGTATGCCAATAAAACCGGAAGATGAAGGTAAACTAAAAAGTCGGGCACTTCGGGCAATGGAGTACCAAACGGATGTGCAACTCAAGCAAATCTACGATCAAATTCAACTATTGGCAGTTCAAGCGAAAAGCATTCAAGAGCGTAAGGAAATTTCTGAAATGATTTATCGGTGTAATCTAAAGTTTGAACCCTTGATTCACCACACCTATCATTTGTATCAAAAGGAATCGGAGTATTTATTATCCTTGGTAGCACCTGAAGATTGGGGCAGAAGCAAAACCAGTCTCGTGTATTTAGCGACGGTTAAATTACTTTCAGACCATACTTGGGAAATCCTAAAAAAGTCGGACGCATTCAACCTGTTTTAATGGAGTACCTATTACTCATTCTCTCGCTAATTTTCATTATTCTTGGCTATGTTGGGGCTTTTGTACCGGGATTAAGCGGTCCACCCTTAGCGTGGGTAGCAATACTACTTAGTTACTTTGGTACTAACATTCAACTTCCATTCTGGGTTGTTATTGTCACGGGTATCATTGCCGGATTAAGTTTACTATTAGAATGGATTATTCCAGCATACGGAACGAAGATTTTCAAAGGATCTAAATATGGGATTCGCGGGTCCTATGTTGGGATGATTATCGGAATCATTGTACCCATACCATTCGGTTTTTTAATCGGACCATTCGTAGGCGCTTATATTGGAGAACTCTACATGGATTATAAAGACCAAAGCAGGGCGTTAAAAGCAGCATTTGGCACCTTCATTGGGTTCCTGCTAGCAATACTCATGAACTTCGCATTGGTGAGTTTGATCTTCTTGGTTTGGGGGTATTATGTAATTGGATTGTTGGTTGGTTAAAATAACCGGCTATCGCTAACGAATAAAAACCAAGCGATTTTCTACCG